>NZ_CP010868.1:1200000-1500000 GCF_000875775.1 Nitrosopumilus piranensis | reverse complement strand
AAAATCAATAAAATGAATTTCCATGAAAACAAGGCAAGACTAGAAGAATCATTTAATCTCTGAAGAGCCACTCTGATGAATACTTTAAGAGATTTCTCTCTTGGGCATACATGAAATCATAAACCTCCAAGTACTTTGTCTTGTTTTCCCACAACTCTTCAAAGTCCTTTTGTTTTCTTTCCACTCTAGACTTGTCATTCCATGATGTAAATACATCAACTGATTCAAAGTCTCTTGTTTGAGTGGAAAATGACTCTCTTGAAGTTCCAGTAAATGCAACTGCATCATCGTTTTCATCTCTAAAAATACCAATTCTTTCTGAAAAAGATTCAGCAACTTGTTCTGAATTTGGAATTGCAATCTTTAATTCAATTTGACCCTTGTTGACTATGTCTTGCAATTTTTGGATTTTGGTATCTTTGATTAGGATTCCTTCAAATGATTTTGTATACTTTTCAGAAAATAATTTCGTAAATAGATTAAGATCCTCTGTTCTAAATCTATGACCTGTTACCATTCTCATCTTGGCTTTGCCCTCTGAAAAATTCTCAAATGCCATAGCAATTGTAGCCAGCGTCTGAATTGAGAGAAAATCTACGCATCTGTCATATTCTATACATTGAGCAAGACATGGAAAGAAAAATTCTGCTACGATATCATCCAAGTCCGAACGATATTCCTCTTTTAGCTCAATTTCTCGTAATCCCAATATTTGTCATCATTGAATTTGTTATTTAAAGAAACAATTTTGAAAAATCTTTTACTTTGTAATTTACCCGTTATTTGGATAAAGATATGCTAAAAAATAAAAAATGAAGAGGTGCTATCCGTGAATAAGGAATAGCAATCTATAGTATTCGCCTCTTGCATCTTTTAGCTGTTTACGTAATTCTACTACTTCATCAGTTATCTGAACAAGCTTTGATGTGTTTGCACTGCTAGATGGTTGTTTTACAAGTTTTTGTAATTCAGCATTCTTTTCAGCTAACATCATCTTGACATTTGCTAGTCTCAATTCAGCGTTGTTTGCCATATTTGTGACAGTTTCTTTAGTGAACAACTTTGCACTGATTGTGTCAGGATTTGCTGCTTTGATTTTTGTAGCTGACACAACACATGCTTCTGGGTTCAAGTCTAATGCTAGTTTTACAGATCTTACTTCACTATCAGAAGTAACTACTACTTCAGGAGCTCTGATTGCATTTTTTCCAGCACATGCTTCAAACACATAGGTGTATGCAATTGTTCTTGGTTGTGATTCGTAAATCTTGCCTTGTGATCCTACACTGGTAACTACTACTTTTTTCACACTTGGAAACGTTTGAGCTTCAGCTGCAGGAAGGTTAAATCCAGATATGATTAATGCTGATGCCAATGTTAATGCAGTAATTGTTGTAATTGTTGATTTTGTTTTCATTTTTCTCTTTACACCTCCTCCTAGTTGGCTAAGCATAATTAGTCATAGAATCTTCTCTGAAAATCCATGACAAACCAGACACATCTGTCCAATTGTAAGTCGTGATTGAAAGAGCGTTTTTGACATCACTTTCTATCATTTTTGATGGTCGGGATTTTTGACCTTGTAACATGATTTGCTTCATGGCAATTGTACCGCAAAGTTGATTTTAAAGTGGGACAAAATTGATAAAAATTGTTTTACAAACAACCAGTTGATTTCATTTAAAATTAAATCAACTTGTATGCCACTTATCTCCAAATAATGAAATTATAACTTGAGGACGATTTCCTGTCATAATGCTTCCTAGTTGGAACAGGATTTCGTACTCAAAAAAAAAACAATTTAGATTAATCTTCTGATCATATTTATTACTAATGAAAAATTGCTAGTACTTAATGACAAAAACAACAATTATGGCATTTTTCACAGTTGCCGTATTACTTACAGGAGTTATTGCAGGTCCAGCAGGATTTGTACAATTTGCTGAAGCAGTGAAATCAAAAGGAACTTCACTCACAGAGATTGGCTCCAAAAAAGTATGTGGTGACAGACTGTGTTCTGAAATTCCTAAAGAAGAGAAACCTGTTGAGAAAAAGAAGAAAGAGGCAGTAAAATCTGAAAAGAAAGCAGAGTCAGCAGAAAAAGCCAAAGACGCACCAAAGAAGGATATGAAAGCAGAAACTATGGAAAAAGCAAAAGAAGCTCATTCCATGAAAGTACCAAAGACTATGTCTGGAGTATTAACTTCTGTACAAGATCCTGGTCAAGGTCATGAGAATCATCAACTTGCAATAATTTTGCCACCTAGTGACAAAGTTTATCGCGGTCATTTAACATATGCCGCATCTGAAAATGTTCAGCTTGTTGCATTACATGGACCATTGAAGAAAGGAATGGATAAAGGACAAGCAATTTGGTCACCTGATGGTAAAACAAAATTCGGTCTAACATTTGTAGATAAAGAAACTTCTGCAGGTGTTTGGCAATTCTCAGGAAATGCAATTGCAGTTCATACCAAGAATCCTGAACCATTTACCGTTACATACTCAGTAACATACACTGAACGTGTAGTTGATGGTGAAAAGGTATTCAGAGGAACAACAACTTCTTCACAAGATCCAGGTATTGGTCATGAGTCACATCAACTAGCAGTACTGTTGGCTCCAAGAGACAAAGCATACTCTGGTCATTTAACATATGATGCATCAGAGCCAGTTCAAATTGTTACCCTGTTAGGCCCAATGTCTAAAGGTGAACTAGCTGGAATGCCTTCATGGACTCCAGATGGCGAAACTCATTATGCACTGATATTGGTTCCATCAAAGGCAGCAGGTTCTGTTCAGTTCACTGGAAATGCATTAGCACTCCATACGATGAATTCTGATCCCTTCACTGTAAGCTACTCTATGGTACTTGCAAAATAACCCTTTTTTCTTATTTTTAGAACTATCAAAAAATTTTTCATTAAAAAATTGTAATGCTGGGGTATGGACAAGGGATAGCCATTTGATCTTATGAGAAATATATGTCACTTATTTGGAAAAAGAATTATCAGTAACTAAGATCTTTTAGATTTATGAATAAAGTAGTACACTGAAATTCCATATGTGATCCTACTACGGGGCTTCCAATAGTTGAAAATAAAGAAAAAAGTTGGCATTACGCCAAGCTTACATTGATTGGAGTAGCATTTGTTATGGTATTTGCTACTGGGGAGTGTTTTTTTGCAATCTCCATGAGTTTATGTAATGTCTCGGGAGATGCATCTGAATCAATCTTGAACTTGATATCAATGCTCTTGTAACCTGCTTTGATGTTCTCATCAATGTTTAGCAGGCCTCTCAAGTCAATATCTCCTTCCAAAATAGACTCTACTTTGTTGATTTTGACATTCATCGCGGATGCATAATATACCAATGTGGTAGTGACACACCCTGCAAGCGCAGTTAATGCATATTCTACCGGATTTGCACCTTGGTCATGTCCAAGCAAAACGGTTGGCTCGTCTTTTGTAAAGACAAAAGGTTTGCTTCTAACATGTTTTACACTGCCACCGTAAAACTCGTTTACAGTTGTTTGGTTTTCACCTCCATTGACCCAGTTATTCTTTGCACAAAAATGGAATTGAGCCAAGTTAGGGTTTTGAGTTAATTCATCAATGATTTGTGTCAATTTTGGAACATCAACACCATTGACTAACTCTTTTTGAATTTGTTTGGTTTTCATACTAATGGTATCATGATATCATCATATTAGTATTACTTTTAATGCTATCATGATATCATAATTTATATAGTTACAGTCAGAAATGATATCATTGGGAAAAGATATTCTAATTCGAGGGTTTGATGATTCGGTTCATTCAGAACTAGGAAAAAAAGCAGAAACCATGGGTGTTTCAATTAACAGCATAGTCAAAGATGCAGTAGAACAATGGCTAGATAAAAAATCACCAACACCACATGTTCATGATTTGCTGATTTATTCAGATGAGAAATCAATGAATAATTTTCTAAAATCCTTGGATAGAATGACTAGCAGCACAGAATGGTTCAAATCATTTGCAGTGCCACCAAAACACCATACAGAAAAAGTCCTATCAAAACTTGATTGGTTTAATGGAACTGTAAAACCATACAAACCTCATGGAGTTGATGGTTCAAAATACTGTGGCAAAGTAATTCAAAATATTGCAAAATCATCAGAGAAAAAACCATTGTGTTGTGTAGATTTCATAATTACAGATATTGCAAACAATTCATTTTCTCATGCAATGGAGCTTGAAAGAACATATGATGACGCACGACTGCCAGGATTGATGTTTTGTCCATATAAAGCAGAAGATTTTATGAAATCAGATCTTACAGATATGATAGAGTTGTTTTTGATGCATGATAGAATCTTTGTTTTGAAAAATGATGGAATCTACAAACTTCACATTACAAAAGAAAGTATTCATAAAATTTTCTTAAATTAATTCAAAGATTCTTGAATAATTTTAGTATCTGTAAATTGTCTAAATTGAATTATTTTGCCATATTGAACTAGATAGACATGTGAAAACTGCACATCAAATTGCTTATCCGATTTTGAGATACCTTGATATCTGCCTATTACCATCACATGATCTTTGAAATCAAGAAATTGTTCAGGAATTGCATGAAATTCTTTAAAATTTGAAAGCATCTTTGGAAAATATTCCTCAAAAATTTCTTTGATTCCATGAAATGTGCCGCCATTGGGCATTTTATCCATGGTTATCCATTCTATTTCATCATGACAAAAATCAAGATATTTTTTGTCTTTATTTTTGAATAACTCGTAGAATTCTTGAATTAGTGGTACATTTGACATTTACAGATAATCTTTTTTTGCGTTGAATAATTCTTGCTTTGAGAAAATTTTCACCATAATTTTAGAAAAGATCAAATGAGATGGCTTGCCTATGCCCCAAAATTGTAATGCTCTCACCGGGTTTTGTCAAATCGGTTAAACACTCCCTACTTTTGTTTATAAGGAAAATTAGAATTGTATAATTTTTCTAAAATATTTGAACAATCAATCTATGAAAAAGGTATTTGGTCTGTGAACCAAACTTTGTCCCTCAAAAAGGTTCAAGTCTCTATAGATTTGAATCTAAAAATCTAATGGAATGTATTTTTCCTGCTTTAACCATTCAACTTGGGGTTACAACTGGGATTTTTGTGTTATTCATCACATAGTTTGAAACACTTCCAAATGCAATTTCTTTCAAAACTCCCTTGCCTGAAGAACCCATAACAATTAGATCAAAATCATGTTTTTTTGCAAATTTTACAATTTCTACAGGCTCATCTCCTCTTACAATTTTGTATTTTGGTAGTGTATTTTTTTTCTGACAATATGCTTTTGCTTTTTCAATGTTTTTTGCTCCCTCATGTGTCATTTCTTTTAACATTTTTTGAAATGACATTGTAGTCATATACGCTACAGGAATTACATTCAGAAGAGTTATTGATGCACCTAAATGTTTTCCAAAATATATTGCAGCATCTAATGCTTTGATAGATTTTTTTGTTTCATCTATAGGTACAAGGATTTTGCTTATGCCTTTTTTGATTGTATTTTTTTCTCTTTTTTTACAAATTTTACACAATGGAAAAATTATTTTTGCATCAACATCTATTTCACCAATAAATTTCCCACAAATAGAACATTTGATTTGTCTCTTATCGTAAATATTCATCTATGTATCATTAGATTGATAAACTAGATTAACATCAATCATAAAAAGAGCTTAGATTAATAATTACAGCTTAAGAATATCTACTTTGAACATCATATGCTAAAAAAACTATACAAAAAACTGATAATACATGATCTGAAAATTCTTGGAAATATACTATCCAACATATGTATTAGTAATTGGATTAACCGGATTTATTCAAAAGTATTTTTAAACATAAAACCATAACAATTTGTATTCAAACTGAATAATTATGTGAAGGTTAATTTAATTTATCGTTTATAGAGTCTGTTATTTTTTTTGATTTTTTCCAATAGTACTCAAAATAATCAATACACCAATCCAGAAACATTGGACTTTCCCCATAAAACATGTGTCGCAGATCAGGATCGCCATCAGCGGTAGGAAAAATAATTCCAGATTCTTTTTAGTTATAAAAAAATTGTTTTTAAAAACTATCTTTAAAAGATATTGCTGATACTTGATATTAAGAATACAAATACTATAGCATAACCAAAAAGAATTATTTTTTTGTTATTGTTTCTCTAACTTTGTTACTAATCATGGACATTGCAATTTTTGCACCATGTGGTTGCCCTTTAGCAATAGATTTGGTAATGTTTTGCAAATAATTCAAATGTATTTCAGGAGGTATTGGTGGTTCATATGGATCTACATACACATCAACAATTACAGGACCTGGGAATTTTAAAGCTTGAGAAATTGTTTTTTCCATTTCACTATGTTTTTTTATTGTAAATCCCTTTCCACTTCACAACTCTGCGAGTTTTCCTTGTAGATTTTGGATTATATGTGACAAGCAAGGATAATTTCAATTAATTTTGCATCCTGAGCATAAGGAAATTGCACATTCATAGATTTTGAAGATGTGTCCAATATTTTTACTAAAGCTTCTTGTCCATCAACTAAGAAAAAATAAAAATGAGAATTAAGAGTTTTATTAAATTCAAAACAATAATTTTCAGGAAATATATCAGATTCAAGGGAAGGGATTACAATGTTTATTTCTCCATTATCATATGGCGTAATTGTAATTTCTAATTTGTAACCTTTGTTATTATATTGCTCCGTATTATCAAATTTAACAGAATTTACAACATTTTCACTTGTTTGATAAGAAATGGAATGATAAGAATTGTCATAAAAAATAGATTTAATGATTATTGGTGAATCTGATTTTGTATATAATACTACATCCCACTTTAATTTACTAGCAGTTTCAGGATAAACACAAGCCCAATTAGAATTAGGTCTCAAAACTAATGTGTGCAAAGGGTTTGGACATTCAAAAGCATCTCCAATTTTTCTTTCTTGAAGTAATTCTTTTAATGAATGAGAATGACCATCGTATTTTTTGATTTGAGCATTTGCCTCTAAGCTTAAATTGAATTGGATTAACGCTCCCATTAATATAACTAATGAAAAAATTATAACAAGTTTTATTTTTTTCATAATACTATATCCAGATTTTATTATTTATTATTTTAAAAAAAAAGAAAAAGGTTACCATGTTAAACCTAATTGATCTTTAATATGATCATAAGGTTCATAGAATGTATAACCGCCGGTTGTTCCTTTTGCAATTCCATAAATGTCTGCATTTCCATTAACGAGTGGTTTGAATACTGCTGAACCGCTATCGCCAGGAGAGGCAGTTCCTGCAAATTTTCCACTATGGTCATTTTCATAATCTACGGCTCCATAAAAGCCAACACCGCCAACTCCATCAATTGCAACTATAGTTCCTGCAGGAGTTGCTGCAATGTTTCTAGTCTCAACTGGATAGATTGTTCCAAAATCAGGTGCCCAAATTTCATCATTCATGTAATGACCTCCTGTAAATTGTATGAATGCACAATCACAGGTTCCACTTGGTGCAACTTTAGCTTGACCAATAACTCCTCCAGTACTTAATGGTTGAACTACTTGCTCAGTACCATTAGGAACTTCGTGCTCAGTAATCACAAATCCGCTTCCAAATGTTGGATGTAATGCTTTGAATCCCAAAGTATTACCTACACCTGTTGAACTTTGGTGAGATACTGAAATGCCACCTTTTCCCGGATTATGACATGCAGAATTTTCATCTGTACAAGAAGTTGAGTGTGTTAAAGTCAGTTTTTCGAAAATGATTTCAACATTTATTTTGGTTGTTTTCTTCAATTCATTTGCAAGTGCATTTCTGTCTCCATTAAAACTACTATCTTCAAAAATACTTGGATCTACAAACACCAACATTTTTCTATATTTAGTACTTGGAGAAATATCATAAATTCCGTATTCGTCTAGGAAATTATTTGTTAACTTTTCCAAATCATTGTCATAGATTGCTTGTGTTTTTTCATCTAAGATGTAAGACTCAATGCTTAATTGTTGAATTCTGTCGAGTTCTTTCCACAAATCAACATTTGCTTCTTCTTTATCTTTAATTCGTTTTTCAATTGTTTCAACATCCAAACTTGATAGGTTGGAATTATCTTTCAATTGTTTTTTGTCGTTACCAATTGATTTTACATTTTCACGAATTTTTTTATCGACTTCAGCATATTGAGATACATAGTCTGTGAAATCAGGTGCTTTCTCTGCTTGTGCAAAATTCATTCCTGAAAAAGGAAGAATCATTGCAGCAATCAAAGATGCAAACAACATTGTTTTCATTGTTTTTTTGTTATTCATGTTATTATCATTCTCATAAAATATGAGATTATTAAATATTGATTCAATTTGTATTGAAGTAATACTCTTATAGTATGAATATCGTAAAAATCAATATTTTCAAAAATATCGACAAACATCACATATACATTATCCAAAATAATTTTTGAAAAGAATTGTAAAAAATGCTAAATGCAAGTTGATTCTTCTTTTGTACATCCTGGCTTTCAGATCAGACGGGTAGAGAGTCGGGATTCACTCCAAGAACTATGTTTTTGAAGTTATTCCCGTCTGATCAAATTTTGAAGGAAATTATAATACAGGTGCAAATCTTAACAGGTTTGAACTGTTGAATTTATCTATGTCTATATGAAAAAGAGCATCATCCATACTAATACCATCAAAATGGATGTCTCTGCAATGTATTTTCGATTAAATTTTTCAGACAACCCCCTATAGAAAAAACATGTAGAAACAAAGGCAAACGGAGTAGATAAAAACCTCAATGTTTGAAAAAATGTCTTACTCAAATTATCCATGTCTATCTCACAGCAGACATCAGAAATCAAGACAACTGAAGATCCAAAAAACATCAGGGATGATACTGCAATTCCTGCCAATCCTGCAATTATGAATCGCCTGTCAGTATTCGTCTTCTTTAGTTTGTACAGAAACACACCTGCCAAAACAGATGGGATGACTGTGTAGATTGCAAGAAGAAATATCTGGCTGTTTGTGTGGTATTCGTCTATCATCGTGTAATGATGACCTCCGTTATCAACAATGGGAAGGGAATACTCCAGTAACGCTGGTTACCATCATAGTCAAAGGTAATTTCTGGTTTTAAAAATCCGGCATTCTCGGATATTTTATCTAGGAATTCTTGCTTGAATTCAGAACTTGCCCCTCTTAACGACTTGTGAAAATCAATGGATATTGATTCGCTGTGAGAACCTCCACAACTCCTTCCAGTAGAGTATGGGTATTTTGTATGGTCAATTTCAAAAAGTTGGCATGCAATGTTATGTCTGATTGATTTTGGCATGTTTTCAACAGGCTCATCAATTACAAGTACCCGAAATGATGTTGCTCTGGTATCATATTCGCTTATTGGATCTAATTGATATGTATACACTCCAACGTTGGTGAAATTACCAATCCAGAAGCCATCTGGTTCAACTGTTCCAAACAGCTGGGTATTCCCAAAACTCCTTGACAAAATATTATAGCTCAAATTTGATTCGTTGAAAACAGACACAGTTGAATTGTGCACAAGATCAATCATCACTGTTCTTGGTTCGGGTTGAAGGTGGATGAGCGTATCATCGTATTTCAAGACAATGCTGTTTGGAAACTCTTTTGGGATGTCTCCAGATATGCTAAAAACCTCGTCATCAACGTTTGGGTTTTCCACCAAATGTTGATTCATGTGATAAATCAAGTAATCATAATAAATCTCAGCGCCTGCAAGTCGGATAAAATCTGTTGGTGAACCGCCAAATCTAAAACAACTGTCATCAAAAACTTGAATGGAATCACAGTGAGCAACAGTGACAAAAGGTACAACAAATCCAAATACTGCAATTATTCCAATAAGACCAACCGCAATTTTATGATATTTCACACATTAGTCGATTTGTATGGGATTCATAAAGTGTTCTAATCTTTTATGACAAACCACCATAGATTTTAACTCTGATTCTCATTTCTTAAAGAGCTTGATGCGATCTATGTACACTTACTAGATCGTCATGACGAATATATCCACAAAACTCACAGATTTCTAATCCAATTTCTTCCATGTTAACTAAATGGCAAACAAAAAAGAATTGGCCAACAGGAACATATGAAATCCAATTATGACACTGATGAAAAAGTAACATCGTCTACATTTATCTTGCACAACTAACTAGAGATTCATTTAGTATTACAGAAATAACAAAAACAGAAAAAAATTTACAAAATCCATTTAAACCCTCAACAATCCACTGACCAAATCTATTTGGATTTGAACAAAATATTAGAAGCACTTTTCAATGACTGGGGTTGATTTTCATACATTATGAAGTATCTTGTAGTTTTTTTTGTTTTAGTTGGATTTGTTGGAACTGTTTTTGCCGTACCTGAGTTAGATCATGAGAGATCTTATGAGCGAGCAGACTATGTTTTCTATGGAGAGGTTTTATCTGCAAAAGTGCTATCTGAATCCATTCAGACTCATGACAAAAACCATTACAGCGAGACGCCTGGCAAGGTAGTATATTCCCTAAAGGTTCACGATTTTATAAAAAACTCCTTTGAGAATAAGGTCATCTCTGCACATGGTGAATATCTTGAAAAGCCTCATGGGATGTCTTACACTCCAAATTTGTACAAAATTGGTGACAAGCTTGTATTTTATGTACACATTTCTGATGACTTAGAGTCTTCCTATAGCTATCTAATTGACTATGCTGCATCTCACTATATCCCAACTGAATGCAAATATTACTTGCCTGCAAACCATGCTGATTTGATATATGATGTACATAGTTGCAGTTGGAAAAGATTCATTCCTGAGAATAACGATGATGCGTCAATGTGCGGTACTGGAACAGAACTAGTTGACGGTGTTTGCCAAATTATAGGAATGGAAAAAACAGATGTAGTGGGAGATGATGCCTCATTTTTTGGAATTTTTGTATACATTGACAATTTGATTTCATGGATATTTGGAAAGTAAAATGAAAACTCAATTTTTTTATAATTATTCCAATTGTTGCAGGAATTTTTCTGGAGTGGTGATATGAAAATATACCCAAAACACATAATGGTTCCATTTCGTCCTTCTGACGTGTTTTTTAGGGCATTTGATGAGGCAGTAACCATCGCAAAACAAAACAACGCAAGGATAACTGTAGTCAAGGTGATTGACTATCGTGCAGGACTTGGAATTGACA
Organism: Nitrosopumilus piranensis; assembly: GCF_000875775.1. NCBI lineage: Archaea > Thermoproteati > Nitrososphaerota > Nitrososphaeria > Nitrosopumilales > Nitrosopumilaceae > Nitrosopumilus > Nitrosopumilus piranensis. Next base: position 1,488,701 of record NZ_CP010868.1, on the reverse strand, counting down.
TGATGATGGCAGCTGACATATTATCTAGGGAATGTGATTTGCATAAATTTGATGGAATATTAACAGGGTTGCAAAAACAGGCAATTCTAAGCGATGTAAACTTGGATGTAAAAATAATGGATCTGCATCTGTCACCTGCAAAGGCCTTTGTAGATTTTGCATACCAAAATGACGTTGACATGATGGTCATGGGATGCATCAAGAAGAAGGGGTTAACAAAACATTTCCGCTCAGATATTTCAGATGAGATAATGGACTTGAGTCCTCCATGCAATGTAGTATTGGTGGAATAATACATGAAGTTTGTATCATTACAAATCATTATACTTTCTTTTGGTATTTTTTTCCTGTTATCTAGCGTGTTTGTTGTAATTCCAAGTGCAGATGCACATGACATTATGTATCCTGCTACTAGTTTTGTTAGAATTGAAGATGAAACATTTGATAAACATCGCATGCAGACTGGTGAAACTTTGACTGTTACAGGTATCATAAAAAGTAATGTGGATAAGGATCTCAAAGGATGGATTTCTATTTTCTCTGAATCCCATGGCAATTCCAGCAGATGGGAAATAATGGCAAGAGATCCTCCCAAAACAGTTTTTGACGTTGCCGGCAACTCTTTTGTGAAATACTCTATAACTGTAAAAGCACTTGAACCTGGAACGTATCACATACATTCCCAGTTTAACATATCCCAGATAGGGCCACATTATGGTTTGGGTCAAACGGTAGTCGTTGAAGGAGATCCAATTGTCAAACCGATTGTATTTACAAATATTGCATATGAGTTAATTCCGCTTGGCATTGGGTGTATTATTGCACTTGGTATTGTCTATTATTTTTGGAAAAAAAGAAAGTAATGCCTTGATTTTTAGAGAGGCATTCTTGACTTTATTTATGAAAACTTTGGAGTTAACAAAATATTAGAAGACCTTATGAATAACCAGATTATTTTTTACTCATGAAAGACAACGAATCTGCAAACTTGTCTGAAAAACCTCGCAGTCATCTTGGAAAGATAGGTGTGGTGATAATGACAATTGGATTGATTGTTTTGTATTATGATGGAATAAGTCTATCCCAAACAGTTCCGTTTGGATATCAGTACTATGAACATCCACAAATCCATATACCAATAATATTCATGATTGTTACATTTGTAGGTGTAGGGATATTTGTATATAATTTTAGCAAAGGAAGACAGGTTCTTTGATGCCGTAATGTCTAATATGGAAAACTAAGCGAAAATCTAAACACAAAACATCAGAAGCACTTTTCAATGACACAATAATGTTTCATTAGATATGAAATATTTTACAATTTTTCTAATTGTTGTTTTTATGATAGCTTCATATCTTGTTTCAGATGCCGATGCCAGATGTTTAATGGGTTATCCATGTGGCTCTCCCATAGCCTCGCCAATCTCAGCTGAGATGGCATTTAGATCAGACATTATCGTATTGGGAATCCCAATACAGAAACACAGCAGTACAGATGCCATGATTGGATATGACAAAAACAACCCTTCAAACCCATGTGGACTTGGATTACAGTACGCGCAACCAAACCAAGGAATCGTAGATTTTCTAAACAACAGTACTGCCAAAACTCCATTTCTTTATGAGTTTGAAGTAGAAAAAATCTACAAAAACCACGATGCAGGTGACATCATACGAATAATCGGTATGGAAATAATCTCTGACAGGCATTATGCAGAACCAATGTCATATGGATACAAGTTTACGCCAGAAATAGGAGAAAAACTGCTTCTTTATCTGAAACATTATGACGAGTTTTCTTTTGGAACAAATTGCAAAGTATCTGATGTGTACTTGGTCGAAAAAATTCAAGGCTCTATTTGGGAGTGGAATCTGGAAGATTATGTCCCCGATATTTATCCTGGAGACGTAAAGATACCGCCATTAAAAGAACAAAGAGCATTCCAGTATTTTGAAATGGATAAAGAAATTTCTCCTGCAGTGTATGACCTGATTGCATGTCCGTTAGGAATGGAGCCAATGTATCGCTTGTATGTTGGCTCTCCTTTTTGCGTTACTTCTGACACTGCAGACAAAATTGAACAAAAGGGATGGGCAAAGCGTTTTTCATACTTTTGGACATTTGATGGATTGCAATACAAACATACTGAAAATTATGAGATTTGGAGAAAATGAAAACTAGACTTTTGATAATTATTGCAGTGTTTCTTGTACTGATTCCTTGGATTAGGGGACTGGATTTTGGTATAAATAACGAAGTGATGATGGATGGTTTGACAGTTAGCAGTGTTGTGGTTATGACATTGACTGTTGTTTTTTCCCTCACATCTTGGATTTTGTTCTCATGGGCATCAAAAAATATCCGAGTTGCAGGGATCCCTTTGAGTATCATTACGGCAACATCTTTGATACTTCCGTTTAGTCAAACTCTGGGTCCAATGTCTGCAATTACTGTTGGTGTGGTTGCAGGATTTGCATCTTTTATGATTCAAAAAAAGATGATCTTTCAAACCTCTAACAAGTCTTTGATAATATCTGTAATTACTATGATTTTGGCATATTCTGCTTTGTTGATAATTCTTGCAATTTTGACTGGTACATTAGCAAGTCCACATGTATGGGATACTGGAGACGGTATTGGTGCATGGACTGGCACTGCAGAAGGAATGGAAGAAACAACATTTGGTAGTACTGTTAATGTACACATTGAATTTGTTTTCTTTTTAGTGATAATTCCTTCTTTGATAATAACAATACTGATAATTCAAGGCAAAATCATGAAAAGCAAATTTTTGATAATTTCTGGCATAGCGTTAATGGTTCAAGGACTGTTTGTGACTTTGTATTTGTCATTATTTTTACTTCCTCCTGTAGATCCACCTGTCATGCGACCAATTGAAGGCATTAATTTTGTTTTTGTCATGTATCGTCATGCATTTTTGTTTGGTGGAATCATGGGCTTTTTCATTACCCTTGTTGGAGTTGTTACATTTTGGAGAAATAGAAAATGAATACTAGATACAAAATCACAATAATTATTTTATTAATTATTGGAATTCCTGTCTCATCAATTATAACAATTGACTATGTGTATGCAAATACCGACACTCCTCAGTTTGCAGTAATATCAAAAGTCTTTTGCCCTTATTTTCCAATTCCTGATGATTTTGTTGCAAATCAAATATTCTTTGCTGTGTATTACACAGATCCAATAAAACAACTAGATATGATTCATTACAATTTTTACTCAGTATGTTACAAAGAGACAGAGGATCCTCCAATTGATTTAGATCCTGAATATGACCCATCAAACTCTAAAGGATGTCCACAATTTTGTCCTAAAGAACCAACACTGTTATCTGAATTACAGTTTGAAGAAATTAAATTCAATATAGAAAAAACTCAATATGATATTTGTGATGTTCGACTACAAGACAACAAAATAATTCTTGATTTGCACAAGTTCTTTGAAGGTTCTGACCCTGAAAAAAAGATAATTTCACAGATTCCCTCATCTGTCAACTACGAGATTGTGTATCATGAAGGGTATTCTGATTATTTTATCGGTACTGAGACAGCACATGGTTGTGAGGGATTAAATGAAAACTAGAATATTGATAATTGCACTTTTTGTAATTACAGTATTTTTACAGCCATCATGGGATGAGCAAGTATTTGCACTTTGTGCTGCAGAAGTTAATTATGATTCAGTAGAATCTGACTCTGAATTGGTATTTACTGGGACTGTCACACGTCTTGATAACTATGACGGACCGCAAAAAGTTACGTTCTTGATTCATGATGTGGTTAAAGGAGATGTCAATACACCAAAACATGTTTTTGAAAATACTGGAATGGTGTTTCTTGAAAACGACGCAATTATGAGTTTGTCAACAGACGTGGATTACAAAATTGGAAAAACCTACAAGGTATACGTAATAAACGGACAGACAAGCCAATGCACCACAAATATTACTACACCTCCTGATGGTTACATTTGGGAACCTGGACCTGAGGACGGAAATTATTATTCAGAAGAATATGAGAAACCTTTACGACAATACCAAGATGCAAACGAGAGAGAATCTTACAGAGATGTACTTGGTGATGGTTCGATTGTAATCCCTGCACAACCATCAAACCTAACTGATACAGAACTAGATGTTGCCATGGATGGCTTGTATAGTCATGGATTAGATCATACTGAGTTACCAATTGCATCAATTGCAATAGATTACAAAAGAGACATTCTTGTTTTATGGACACCTGATTTGACCATTGGAAACAAAGTCCAAGAACTGATAGGTGATGTACCCTTTGTTTTGTTGTATGAGGAATCTCCTGCAAGATGGGAGCACGATGGTCCTTCACCTGAACCGATTCCTGAACCAGAACAAGATAGAACTGTCTATGAAGAATGTGGCCCTAGAACTGTACTGCAAGACGGAATTTGTCTAGTAATCTCTGAAAACGAATATGGTGATACTGGTGTAAAATGGGGAGAGCCATTTTATGAAAATTTACCTCCTCCAAATTTGGAGCCTATACGTGATTATGATTATGGACTAGTCTATGTGGTAGTTTTACTCACTATCGCAATCGTTGGCAGTATGGTTGGTAGCATATTTGTGATTAGGAGAAAGAGAAAATGAAGACTAGAGTATCGATATTTACAATACTGATGATTCTCATTTTGCCATTATTTTTACAGAATTCTTATGCTTGTAGTTGTTCTGCTCCTACAGATTTTCTTGCAGCATTACAAGAGTCTGAATATGCGTTTATTGGAACTGTTACTGATATTGACAATAGTGGCGGTCCACAAAAAGTCACTTTTTATGTTACTCAAATATTCAAGGGAGATATCAAGGATAACATATTTGTCTTAGAAAATCTAGGACTAAGTTTTTCAGATGAGTATACCACAAGTAAGCATAGTTCATGTGATGTTGGATATCAAATTGGTATTACATACACTGTATTTGTCCATGATAATGTTCATTATAACAACGGGATGTGTGATACTAAACCAATTGGATTTTTGGGATTGGGATTACTAAATCCATTTGATTATAATCTGTTTTATTATGTTGTCTTAGGAATGATTGTTGGTTCTATTATTGTAATAATTAGATGGAAAAAAAGAAAATGAAAACTAAAACTTTTCTGAAAATTGGCATAGTTTGCATTCCTATATTGCCCACATTCATACCGGAAAGCTTTGTAAATCTTCTAAACTATTACTCCTTTTCAATCCATGATACTTTTGGTGGAAATACACTTACTTATGATTTCATGTCTGTTTTGTTTGTATTGATTTTTCATTGGATTCCGTTATTGCTTATAGCACTAGGAGTTTATTTGGCAATCAGGTTGTGGAGAAAATATGTCTGAAAAAATGAAAACTAGATTTTTGATAATTATTGGAATGATTGGATTTGTGGGTGTTGCATTTGCAGAACATGATCCAAACCAACTTCTTGAGCATTCAATCATATTGCCTCCAGACATGAAAGAAAAAACATTTGAAGAGTTTATGGATTGGTGTGAACCATATTATGGAGAATTATGTGTTAAACTTGAAAAAAATCGAATTCCAACCATCTTATCTCCTTTAAAACAACATGAAATGGGAGTAAGATTCCAAGATATACAGTGCAGAGATGGCCTTGAGCTGGTTGGAAAGATGCCTCATGCATATCCAAAATGTATCAAACCGGAATCTGTTGAAAAACTGGTAATGCGTGGCTGGGCTACCACTGACAAAACAGTTGAGCTTGCAAACCCTATAGCGTATTCTGTTACAAAAAACAACACTGATTTTGAAGTTTTGTATTCCCTCAAGGGCGCAACACTAGAAAGTATTGTACATGATGCTGATGCCAACTCTGTTCATGTTTCATTAAGTGAATCTGTAGGCGGATATCTGGTAATATCAATTCCACGTGATCTGATAGATGCAAAAATCGGAAACAGTGAAGTTGATGATGTGTATTTTCTATTAATTGATGGACTAGAGCATATGTATGGTGAGAAAAAAACAGATGACTCAAGAATAATTACAGTGTGGTTTTCAAAAAATACTCAAGACATTGAGATAATTAGAACATTTTGGATTTAATTAGAAAATGCAAATATTTCTGAATTTCGTTTTGTCTTCATTACAGTATATGTGGTATAATCAGTTATAGCATTTTGTTACCGGTCAAATGGGGAATCTTCTCCCATCTCCTTCATCAGTTCAGCATAACATTCTTCATGAAACCAAGACTCTTCCTTCTTTTTGTTGATGTGTTTTATGTACAATGAAAACAATTCATCAGGTCTAATTGTTTTTCCACAGAACTTGCAATCTTTTGGGGTTGCCACTATGTTTAGAATTCTTGTTGTAGATTGTAACTGTTTTGGCAAATACACAATTATAGAATATGATAAACTGTGAAATTCATTTAATAAATCTAGCAGATGTAGTGTTCATAAAGTATTCTAATGATAAGGCCATACAGATTCCAATGGTTCAAATCTTGACAGATTTGCACATATTTTATTAAAAATAATGAACAGGGTGTTAAACTAAAACTGTAAATCCCTTTAAAAGGAATTAAACAAGATAATCAAAATCGAAACTTAAGACCAACAATGATTAGTTGTCTGGTGACAGTTTCTGCATTGTGTTTGTCAATTTGGTATTTAGGGAATACTGAGAATTTGTATGAACGATTCGTTCGTGTTGCTTTTATTGTAATTGGAATATTCAAATCACAATAGATATGTTTGAGGCTAATTCCCAGACCGTTTACCTCACATCATCTATTCCCAAAAGATTAGAACACTTTATGAGCTTCCTATCATTCTGTCTGTAATATCATGAAAATATTTTTCGTTCTATTTCTAATTGGCATGATTGGTATTACAAGTCACTATGATCAAGGTCACTTTGTATTTGGGTCCCATGAAGACAAACAAGAAACCCATTATTCAAACCCATTGATTTCAATTCAAAATAACAAAGCCAACATAATCTGGGAATCATATAATCAAGATAGTGATTCAACAATTATCTTTACGCAATTAGTTGATGGCAAAACAATATTGGAACCTAAGATTATTACGACTGGATCATTTATTGGCAACTCCCAGATCCTCTCACAAGAGCAAAACATCTTTGTTTTTTACGAACTATTTACACGAAATGGAGATGTTGTACCTCAATTTTATGTGTTGACTAGTAATGATGATGGCAAAACATTCTCAAAACCAAAATTAATTCTAACTACGGATGATGTGTATTATGATATAAGTAACGTTGAATTTCTAAATGAAAAATTATATGTTTTTGGCACGATGTGGACTAGGGGGGAAAATACCAGTTATGCGTTTTATTCAGTTAGCGATGATTTTGGAAATTCTTTCTCAGAGCCATCCAAAATTCTAAATCAAGGCAAAGTGCGCCAAGACATTGTAACTTTTGCCAGTGATGGTGTGATCTATCTTCTTATGGATGATGAAAAAGATTATGACAAAAAAGGTCACTTGTATCTCGTCAAGATTCTACCTGACGGCACTGTCACTGATAAAATAAGCGTAAATAATGCAGAGACGTCAGTCACCAATCAAAAGATTGCAGTTTCTGGAGACGATGTCTATGTAACTTGGCTAGACAGACCAAATGATACTAGGTGGTACTCTAGCTTTGCAGCAAGCCATGACGGAGGCAAAACATTTGAGAAATCAAAATACCTACCATCTGATCCAGACTCTATTGACACCTATCATCCTGAGAGATTAGGAATTTTTGTAATTGATGGAACACTGAATGTATTGTGGGAGTCTGACTATTGGGATGGTGAAAATCAAACAATCCTGACTTTTGTTGGCACAAGCATCAACAAAGGTAAAGATTTCAAAATGGAGGAAATTCCCGCTAGCAGTTTTGTAAGACAATACGGCAGAGTGATAACGCTAGTTGATGATGGAAAGCAATATTATTTTGCACCTGGAGTGAAAAATTATCCATATGAAAACTATGCATTGTACTTTAACATAAAAGACAATAACGGAAATTATTCAGAAATAACTGACATCTTACAAGACTATCCTATGAGGCCAAGCAATACAATCATGGATGTAGACAATGGGTTTGTGCACATTGTTATTGATGCAGATTATACATCTAATTGCATTTTGTACCATTACAGCTCAGATGATGGAAAAAAATTTAGTGATTTGATTGATTTGGCAAAAATTGAAACTGACAAAGAATGTCTTGGTAAAATACCTACCATAGAACCTCCACTAAAACAACTTGTAAGCGGAGTCTCAAAAAATAACATAGAATGCACGATAAATATTGAGAACAGACATGTATTGATGCTAAAAAAATCTGACGGCAAACCTGTATGCATTTTGTCTGAACATATCTTACCATTGCAAAAACGAGGTTATCTTGATGAGAATTCTTTTACAACATTTGCAATTATGACTAGCAAGCATTTTGTAGAATCATCATCACAAAGTAATATACAAAACCTTGATCTAAAATATTACGGACAGCGAGATACGCTTCCCCCACATGTTGGTGTTTTAGGAACATTTGAATCTGACAAGCAATTATATCCTGATGCACAAATATCTGAAAATGGAATTTACAAATACACAATCACTTTGTCAGTGCAAAACATCAACACCATTCACAGAGCTATACTTGATAACAAATGGGATATCCTTGAAGACAAGTTTGTAGATTCAGAAATCCAAAGTGCCATTGAAAATGACGCTGTGGAATATCCTACAATTCTAACAATAGAAAACCCAATTAACAAACGTAATCTGTTGCCTGTTACAATAACTGATGTGGACACCAACGTTAACGGCGAAGCTGTATGGGATCGTTTCTCCATAGCAAACAGAAACGGTGATACCCGAGGAGTCATTTGGGATAACCTCCCTAGAGGCTCTGGTGAATGGATTTTTGTAGATGAGAACGGTAATGATGCATGGGATGATTCAGTCATTGACAGGGATAATTATGGAGTCATTGCAATTGGAATTACATATATTGCAATTTGCGATGATAGGCGAATTGACATAACAAATGGCATATCTCCAACAATTCCCATACTGCCTGAAATTGACACAGTATACATGACCGAAAAAGATTTTGGCATTCTTCCAGACGCTCAGGGAAATTATCATGTGGAATTTTTATCGTTATTCCCAACTCTAGTCCATCTTCCAGAGATTGCTATTGATAGTAACATTGAAACTAGTCTGTGTATACTAGAGCAACCAAAAGACAAGGCAGACTATGCGTACTTTACTGAGATAGATTTTAGATTGTCTAATTGATGTGAACATGATTGGGATATCTTGCTTGATAAATGGAAATTATAGAAAATGAAAACTAGGTTTTTGATAATCACTGTAATCTTGATAATAACAATCCCGTTTGTCACATACTCTGTACTGGATTGGTATAATGTCTATTATGGCTTTTCTACAGATACCTCGTCTGACATTAACACATCTCCAAAACCAGGTAGCAAATACTACATAGAGCCTGAAAGAAAAGCAGTGCTAGTTGCAGCAGAGCAAGATCTTAGAAACAAAGTCAGCCAATTGCATCAAAAAAGCCCTTTGACTGCTTATGCGGTAAACCTTGATCATGCAACAAAGAAAATCATCGTGATTGTTGAAACTGAGCAGTTCAATTCAGAAATTGAGAAAATTATATCTCAATACCCTGATGACATACCAATCGTTTTTTACAATAGTAAAATTGAGCTTCAAGACGAGTCTGAATCAGAAGAAAAATTGACATATGGAGTTACACAAGAATTTGAAGGAGTAATAATAGATCAACGACTCGAAAAAGAATCACATGAATACCGATTTTTTACAAATGAAATATCAAAAATCAGCACTGGCTCATCAGGGATACAACTGGAGGGAATTGATCATGGAGACAACCTTGATGGAAAATACGTCAAACTGTTTGGAAGCATATCAAAAAAAGGAGAGGAAATAATCACTGTAGATGAGATTTATGTATTGTATTCTATAATTCCAACTGGACTTCGAGGAGATGGGGTATTACAAGCATCCATTGATGAGATACATGCGAATCCAGATCAGTACTACAACCAAGTGATTGCCATTAAAGGTGAATTGCGTGAACATGATGCTGATGTAATGGTACGTACTGGGGTTGGTTGTGATAATGCAAAGTTTACAACAAGTGATGATTTTGTTGCAGAATTTATCAGCAGTCAGCAATTGTATGATGATAAAGGTGACAAACATTTGGGAGTGAGAATTGGAAGTGCAGATAACATTGGCATTTCTAAATCAGAAAGACTTCCAATTGAGTTAAAAAACAACCAAGTGGAAATAACTGGACTATTTGTTCCTACAATAAGAGACATGAATTGGTGTGATGCAGTTATTTACAATTCAGGGTATATCTTAACGGATTTTGAAAAAATTAAGGTCGTTGAATAGAGAAAATGAAAACTAGATACAAAATTCTAATCATCACAATTCCAATTGCATTGATTGTCTCATCTGCATACATCAACGCTTTTTTTAATTCTGTGATTGACTATGACACGTCAGATGACATTCCATATGATCTTGACATGGTGTTTCATGAGGAAGAGTATGCTGTTGAATATTTTGTAGTGAATGGACATACTGACTATGTTGAAATTGCCATTCCCACAGATCTGATTGATGGTGTATTTATGATTCACATTAATGGAGATAATGTAGATGATGAGCGGATATCAATTGATGGGAATAAAGTAATTGTAAACTATGGTCAAACTATTGCATCTGTAAAATTGTTTGGATCTCATGAACTTGGAGGATTAGAAAATGAAAACTAGGCTTTTTACAATACTTGCGATTGGGGTACTGGGATTTTCTGGAACTGCATTTGCGTTAGAGCCTTCCTATACGAATTATTACTCCAATCCAGAATTCAGTATATATTCACTGGTTGTAGGAGACTATGTGCATGATATTCCATACTCAATTTCAGATGGAACAATTGAGAAAATCAAAATTAATTGTAATTCCTCTGAACTTGTTTTGACTGTACAGACTACTGGTGACTCTGGCATTCTAACCATAGGTCTCTCAAGATACCTGATTGATTCCAAATTTACAACTGGTAATGATGATGTCTTTTTTGTACTGGAAAATTCAGAGGAAGCACATTTTACTGAATTAACTGATGCAGGATTAAGAATTCTTACAATTCCTTTCTCTAAAAACGCATCAACAATTACAATTATTGGCGCAAACTATCCTGAATCCACACAACAAAACACGTGCAATGGTTCAGATAACCGCCCTTTCTCCTATCCACTTTTGTCCCCTCTGAAACAATTCAAGTCAGGAATCCCAATTAACGAAATACAATGCAAAGAATCTTTAATCCTTGTTACGAAATACGACGGTTTCCCTGCTTGCGTAAAATCTGATACTGTTTCATCTTTGTCTCAACGCCAATGGGGAATGCCTCATGAATTCCTTGTCAAACTAGTTGAGAATTCAGATGCGATAATTACTGGGATGGTTGTCGGTGAAGATAATCGACTCAATGGTGAGCGACATGTTTGGCTGGGTTCCTATGAATGGCTAAAGCAAGGAAAATATGATGACCAGCAATTGTTTCTAGAACAAACAGCAACTCATAGTGGAAACGGATTCAACATTCCTTTTGAACGTGGAGAGGAGGTATTGTTGTTTCTCAAAAATGTAGATGTAAAACGTGGTGCTTATGATCTTGTTGATTCTGATATGGCTCCTGCCCAAAAACATTCTGTAAAACTAAGAGATGCAGTTGCCACTTTCTTTGATCATGAGTTTTTCTATCAAAACGTCAATAACTATGATGCAAATGAAGACTATTGCTCTGAAAAATTCCTAGATGATGATTCATATTACTACTGTACCACAAAGTCCGAGTCACATGTTCTCGTTGAGAAACTAACCGAAAAGATAAAGGAAAAAATCCTGGAAAAAATTTCCCCTGAATACTTTGAAAAACATTTTGACCTAACGATTGTTTCAGATGAACCTGATGTCGTAGTAGAACCTAAACCAAATTCCGGACCTTACACCACACCTGCAAAAGCCTCTGGCCAAAACATTGAATTTGTTTTTACAATTGATGGTCTGGATTTTAATTATTTCATGAGAACTACTTTTGATAAAGAACAAAATCAAATGTATTTACATTATCATCCTCCAAGAGAAATCAAGTCCATAGTAAGCACTGAAGACGAAATTGACAAATTAATTTATTCGTGTCTTGAAAAGGAAATGTCCAAGTTTCCCTACAAGCCTTTTCACGTTGCATATCATGCAGAAGATGGTTTAAGCCCGGTTGTGGAAGGGCATGGCCCTCCTACAGTCTATGATAGGTGGGGCGATGCACCAGTTCAGGACAGGGAGAAAATTTTCCGGGTTTGGCTTGCAACAGGTAAGGTGGATTGCACTGATGTTCATCAAGAATTTATTCCAGAAAATAAAAAGCGACCTGAAAAAATACTGCTATTTGATTCTACACAATTAGAGAAACTAGATTAGAAAATGAAAACTAGAATTTTGATAATTGTTGCATTTGTTGGACTTTTGTCGTTGTTTGCATTTATTCCACACAGTGATGCTTCACGTATGATAGTGTCTTTAGAAGAGATGGCTCAAAGATCTGACGCAATTATAATTGGCACCATACAAAACACTTGGATTGATGTGAGACCATTTGATCAACACCCAATTGTAGACACCGCAAAAATCAAAGTGGATGACTGGCTCAAAAACAACAAGAATTCAGACACATTGGAAATCCGATATTATGGATATTGGGCAAAGACAATCGATGACTTGAGAGGAGTTTCAATATCTGGCACACCCGTTTTTCATTATGAATCAGGGCAAAAAGTCCTGGTAATTTTGGATCATGAAGATGAAACTGCTGTTATGGGAGGAGGATATTATCCGTTTTTTGAAGGTTCGTTTGTCATAAATGATAATGTGGCAACCTCACAAACTGGAGAACAAACAACATTGAACCAATTGAATTCCCCCATAAATCATGTTCTCAATAATGATGATGAACAACTGGATTGCTTCTTAACAGAATACTGGGATGGGACAAAATGTGTGCCCGTTGATTTTGATGTGAATGTGGAATCGTGGACTACCGAGTATGGTAAATCCGAAAAACTTTGGCAACCATCAACTAGGAACTCCCTAGTGTATTACTCTGACAATTTTTACTGCATTCCTTCTGATGATGGAGTGTTGACTCAATGTTCCTCTCTTGAAGAAATAGTATTTGGAAATGCACGCAAAGATTGGACGGTATATCCTGGAGGATCAGGCTATGTGCCTCCTGAAAATTCTAAACTTACACGAATATACAAGGAAGTTGATGTTGGTGTACCTCCACTTAATTTTACTGCAATGCTTGATGACAAAATTTTTGTAGAAAAGTGTGAGTCAAATGGAGGAATGTGGAATTATACTCGTCATGATTGTGAAGGTTTGTGGGAAGTCTGTCGTGATATTGGAGGGATAACAATTCAAGAAGATATCACACCACCGTGTATTGATACTGGAATCATTGATGATGATCCTCTTACAGTTAAAGTGTGTCGTGGTGCTGGAATTATACGAGCAAGTTGTGTGTTTGAATATGAAAACTAGACTCTGAGACGACATCGAACTGTTGGTGTGATGACCCATTTCAAATTCTCTCATGGGTATTTTCTAATTGGTTTAATTCTCTAAAATATTGGAGTGTTAGATTAATTCCATAAATCTCACTCAAAGATTAACTTGGTCAATACTTGCAAAACGATAATTGGTCTGTGAACCGATGTTTTACCCACTAAATGTTCAGGCCTCTGTGGAAATGAATTTGTGACATCTGCTACATTCGTATAGATCTTGATATCCTACCAGTTTGACTTTGGCATCATGAGGACATGTATCTTGTGTTATCGTTTTGTATGTCAAAATTAGTCATGGTTTCCAATGGCAATCACAATTACATCCTTTTTGATAACGCATTCTTTTAGTTCACATTCTAAGTTAAAACACATCATCATCATTCAAATTATCAATAACTCTTTGAAGATCTTGTTTCTCATATCTAAGACTCTTAATGGATTCACTGTCATGAAGAGTCAATGAGAATTTTTGTAACATGGATTTGTGTTCTTCTGTAATTTCAGATGTTAGAATAGCATCATCCAAAATTTTTGATTGTTGTAAAAGTTTTCTTGTATCTATTTTTTTGTCATTGTTATTTGCCAAAGAAATTTGATTCGTCAGTTCCTTTTTAATCTCACTCAAAATATCAATTAGGGAATCAGATGTAAGTGACATACGTTATGTTATGTTGCTCTAGTTAATTAAGATGTAAAAAATGTAAATTCGTTACATAGTATTACTAAAAACCAAAGAAAGCAGTAACATCTAGTTTGTATATCAGATAGTAATTTGATTACAGTGTCAATTAACTTGTAAAATTATGATCATCCCTAGAAAAGGGGGAAATGTATCTATTTGTCAGATTTGGAAGAGTCATCTTTTTTTGGCTCTTCTTTTTTGTCATCGTTACCGACAACAACTGTTGGGTTATTTTCTTGATTTGTCATATCTATATAGATAGATTTACTCCATATATACCTGTGTATTTATCTTTATAGATAAAAAAAATTTCTATAGAAATCTAGGCATAAAAATTATCAAATACGCCAGTATATACCATAGTGAATTTAATAATAGTATGTTTAAAAAAATACTTGAAAAACTAAGATTTGGTTCTTGTAAAACCACAACAGTAGCAGACGTAAATATCTCCAAAGAATTTGAGAAAAAGAAATCAGAGGATACAGAAAAATAAATGAAATATCAATGCCCTGAATGTGATTTTCATTGGATTGGAACTTCGTATACATTTAACGAAGTGCATGAACATGAAAAAAATCACCCAACAAATAATGTATCTAAGACAATCCGAAAACATATTTCCTGATGTCCATTACTCCTAAAGGAACAAACATTCCTGGCCTTTACCGAAAATGTGAACAAGCCGAATGTCTCAGGTTGATTCCATGTCCACATGTGCGTTGTCAAGATCATAGAACTGACATGGCCCTAAAAGATTGGGTAGTGCCATATTTGGAGCAATAAAAATATGTGGTGTTAGTTGATTACGCACTCACATTTTGCTTGTTTGGCAAACCTAGGATACTTGAGTTTGTGACATTTTTCACAGTAGAGTTGGCTTGACATATTCTAAAAATTCCCATTACTTGCATCTGTCTACTTGTTTTTCATTAGATAACATACTGATAACATTTACATCGTTTACTGATTCTTGTTTTATTTTCAGTCTTGCAAATAGATTCTTTAACATGATTCCTAGGGTTGCTTCTTGCTTATAAACAATGAAATTCAAAAATGTATTAATTTTTACGTAGCTGAGTAGTTAATTCAGTCCTTCCTTTACAGATGTGCAAACTCACACCACTACGTTACTGAAACTACGTCATTATTGCTTAAAGAGTTTCATTTTGATGAGGTTAAGTAGAATGAATTGCCAATAAGAACATGAATACTGTTCCATCTCAATGGCAAAAAAGATGTATTGATTGTAAAAGAATGCGTTGTCAAAGTGGATGTAACTGTGATTGTCATTGGGAACCGTAAGGAAATCCTTGAATAAATTATCCTATTATAATAGACAAAGTCCATTCGTATGAAAAAAGATACAAAATCAAAATTAGAATTTTCGTTGAATAACTAGAACTCGTGGGTGGCCAATACTCGCTAAAACAATATTTGGCGTGCAAACCAATTAACATTCTCGTGGGGAATTGTTTGTTTGATTAAAGTCTCTATCATTTACTAGGAAACCTAAAAAATTCACTTCTTTTGGTTTAGCATATCATCTTAAATTTGACAATAATGCCACCCATACATGAAAAACCAGCCTTTTGATTTTCATGGTTCGCAATTTACAATCAAAGTTCTTACATCTGAATCAAATGATCGTTATACGGTTTTAGATGTGAAACACGCACCAAATATGGGGCCTGCAGAACATAAACATCCGAAAGGTCCTGAGACATTTTGCATCATAGAAGGAGAGTATGAATTCTTCCTAAATGGTGAATCAATTATAGCAAAATCAGGAGATGTGATATGCGTTCCAACTAATGCGCCACATAGATTTGAAACAGGGCCTAATGGTGGACATGTAATGGTTACTAGTCCTCCAAATCTTGAATTTTATTTTTGGGAAGTAAGTAACATGCTTTCAAAAGGCAATGTTTCTTTTGAACAAGAGTCGGAAATTGGAAAAAAATATGGTCAGATGTTCTTAGATGGCTCAAAACATTGGAATTAATTAATTGCATCAATTATTCTCTCAGGAGTAAATGAATTTAATTTAATTTTGGAGATGATATGTTGAAAACCTGTTTTACAGTTCTTGCCTTGCCATCTTTGAAAACTTGTTTAGGATAATGTTTCATTGAAAATGCGGCCATTTGTAATAATATTCCCTGTAAATCTTTACCTTTGTTTGTAAGGTGATATTCAACTCTAATTGGAGTCTCATCATATACTTCTCTTGAAATTAATCCTGCCTTTTCCATCTCCTTTAATCTTGCAGATAGTGTTTTAGGATTAATCTCTTCAATATGATCCAAAAATTGATTGAATCTTGTATGTTCTTTCATAGCCATATTTCTAATAATATGCATGGTGAATTTTTTTCCAATAATTTTAAAAGTATTGTCAATTGGGCAACACTTGAATGAATTTAAACTCATATTTGATTTTAACAAATTTTCTATATAATACTTACTTTTCTATAGTTACTAATAAAGAGTAACTAACCTGATGTATATCTAGTATCTAGTCTTTCACTAGCTGCTATAAATAAAGAATTGTAATTAACTTACTTTAGGTAAGTAACAATGAGAATCACAAACCATACTAACAATAGTCGCTCCCCTACAATTCTATGTGATTCTTGTTGTCTTACTTTTGATGTAACAGGAGGTGAAGTAAATGGAATGTAATGGACCACAATGCTCTGTTTCGCAAGTAGAATCACACAACTCCTGTGATTGCCCATCTTGTACAGGACAAAATCCAGTTGATTTTATTGAATTGACTTGGCACAAAGCAGCAATGAATGCC
Source organism: Nitrosopumilus piranensis (assembly GCF_000875775.1). Lineage (NCBI taxonomy): Archaea > Thermoproteati > Nitrososphaerota > Nitrososphaeria > Nitrosopumilales > Nitrosopumilaceae > Nitrosopumilus > Nitrosopumilus piranensis. The sequence continues at coordinate 1,471,467 of NZ_CP010868.1, read as the reverse complement.
ATCTTGGAGGCTAAAAAAGACAGAATCAAATCAAGAATTGAAAAACAGATGGGTGATGCACTAGATCAAGGTGCTGATGCTGTAGTTGAACATATTCACAAGAAAATATCTGCAGCAATAACTACGGCAGGTAGTGAACAAGAGCTCAAAAACAAACTATTCTCAATCTTAAAGGAGGCTTGCTAGCCCTTCTTTTCTTTTTATTTTAGACTATGAGAGTAAAAGATTCCAACATTAATTCTCTGAAGGGGAATTGTCTGATTGGGTAAAATCTCTTTGAAACCAATACTCGTAAAGTGAAGATTGGTCTGTGAGCCAAACTTTGTCTCCATAAACGGTTCAAGACTCTATGGGCTCAATTCTTATGATATAATGATCTTGTCTAATCATGGACAATGTGACAATCAGAGATGCATCTGATAAAGACATTCCAATAATTCTTGGGTTGTTATATGATTTAGGACGTCCAAAACCACAAAAAGACTCTGATATAGATTCATTTAGAAAATTAGTAAAAAAATACATCATAGATTCAGACAAACAAATCCGTGTTACAATTCTTGATGATACAAAAATAGTTGGTATGGTAAGTTTGATGTTTTTATCAAGACTAAATCGTGATACCTTGGAGATGTATATTCCAGAGTTGGTGGTTATTGAAAAATATCGTAATCAGGGAATCGGTAAAAAACTAATCAACTCTTGTATTGACTTTGCAAAAGAAAAAAAATGTCATAGAATTAGACTAGAATCTGGAAATCAACGAACAGAATCTCATCAATTTTACAAACATTTGGGTTTTGAACAATCTGCATTTTCGTTTACATTGAATCTAGATTAAATCTGATAACGGTTCAAGCTTCTTACAAATTGAACCTATGATGAAATTATTGTTTAAATCAAATAAAGTACTAATTATTTTGTGAAACCTCAATCTTGTCGAAATTGTGGAAAAGAATTATTCCAAAACCAAAGGACTTGTAGTCATTGTGGCAGGGAAAGTGGTTATGACGACACTGAAACTTAATTTTTGGAATTTTGAAAAACAACTAGTGATAGTTAAAACTTATTAGATTTTTCTTGCAGAATCAAACAAATTTTTTGTTTTGACACCATTATGTTTATTGTTAATTTCTTACTAGATTGATTATGGCTGAAGCTGGAATGGCAGCATATGGAGCTGCTGCAGGAGTAGCAATTACCCTTGCAATAGTCTTGTTTTCACTACGTGGAAAAGGACATCCCGAGGAACTTGATTGAGGGAAAACCAAATGGAATTTCAAGAATGTATGTGTATGTGTGGTTGCAAAAGACTGGATATAGAAAGCATATGTTCTGTATGTAAGGCAAGTGTTTGCAGTATGGGACAAAAATTCAAAATTCGTATTTGAATAATCTGTATTTTTATTTACATTCAGGATATTTTCGTCGTATGAACTGTGTAACTGCCTCTTTTGTGTAATCTATTCCATGTTCTTCATAGACATGTGCCTTGAATTGTTCTGTAACTGATTCTTTGTCTCCTTTAATCTCATAATTGCATTCAAACCCATAATCATTACATTTTAACTCAAACATGGATTTTCACTATTACACTGGCACCGATAGTTTTTGCAAATAGTCATAATGAACTCTCAAAAAATCCATTACTTTTCTGTCCTCTCTTTTATCAATAGGTGCACCATTTGCAAGAATGCTCAGATATTTCAAATCTGATTCTAACTTGTGTAATGATTTTTTGATTTCTGCTTGATGTCTAAAATTCATAAATTCAACTATTTTGTTTTCTATCTGTACGATCTCGTTTTCTAACTTCCTGATATCATGACGGACATCAGTTTGCATATTTTATGAGTAACAATATGCAAAATAACTCTAGTTCATTGATTTCTTAATACTTGTAAAAATTACTAAAAAATACTTAACATATTTTCATACTTGATTGTTTTTTAACAGATTTTCTAAACAAAAAATCAAAGACTAGGATTGTGCTTCAACCCAGCCTTCACATGAAACACAAATCTGCATTCCATCATCATTTTCATAGGTCTTTGAGCCTGGTGGACATTCACATTTTAGAATCTCGTCCATAATTCATAATCATATCCCTGATATTAGAAGAAAAATTTCTAAACTTGAAAAGATGTTTAATTTTTTGATCATTTTTAGACAGTTTTATAGAATTTTCACTAGCTACAATAAATGATATAATTGTGATACTTAAGGCATGTCCAAAAACATGAAAGACCAAGAAAAAGACAAAGAAGATTTTAAAGAAAAATGTGCTAAAGGCGAAGTGCTGGCATTTACATAAAAATTATTTATCAAATCCCTGATTGTTTATTAGATTAATTGTTATTGTAGATTTTATTCCAGGAATCTTTCTAATCTTTTTGCTTATGATTTCTGATATTTCATTATAAGTTGGTGCTACAACTTTGCTAATGATTTCATAGTTTCCTACTAGTGTGTGTGCCTCTACTACTTCGGCAACTGCATTTAATTTACTGATAATATTTTCTTCTTCTGATTTTAAACAATGAATTGTAATGTAGGCTTGAGCCATATGCTCATCTAGTACTTTTTGCTCTGTATCACTTGTTTTAGAAATTCCTGATCTTTTGTCAACTAGTAGTGTGAGTGTGGATCTTATGTTTGGTATTTTTCTTATTCCATTTGAAATGTCTTGTTGAATGTTTTTCTCATCTGATGATTCTAGCTTTGCTAAAATATCATAACTTCCAAATGTACCATATGCATTAGAAACACTTTGTATGTTACGTAGATGAGAAATTACTGAACCTTCTTTTCCTGATTCATTAATAATTAAAACATAAGCTTTGGCCATTTTTTCTAGGACTGTCCTGGTATCCCAACTAGTGTCAATGTAGAGCGTACGTGTGGAATTTTCCTAATATTCCAAGTAATTGTATCTCTGACTTTGTCTCTATCTGAATCTTCAATTTTTGCAATAACATCGTATGCTCCAAATGTTCCACATACTTCCTTTACAGAATCAATATGTTTTAGTTCTACAAGCACTTCTTCTTCTGCCCCAAGGTCGCAGTTAACTAATACAAAGGCAGTGTCCATGAGGAAAATATGTGAAAAAAATATTTAAGCAAAACTCTACATTGCATTAAAAATTGTTTAATATTTTAAAAATTTTCTAAATGATTTTAAATAATTTTTTCATTAAATTTAATAGAAGTTTTGAGCCTAGTGATAAATCAGGTATGGCATCTTGTCTTTTACATCTGGTATGGGATTTGAGCATTGACCGCACCTTGGAAGGATAATCTCTGCATCATAATCTACTTCTCCAATAACTTTGCCACAATCCTTGCATGTTATTGATTTTGTATCATAGATGTTCAATCTGACTACTATGTGATTTTATTATCAATAAAGTAGTATATTGGGGAAATGAAAATTTATTTGAAAATCTAACATTAATTAAAAAAATTTAAAGTTTCCAAAGATTAAATTTATCTTTTAGAAAACCCAAAATATGTTATGATGAGTCATTTGGTACATACCAGTTCTCTGCGAAATGTTCTAATTTTTATTGGAATACTGGCTGCAGTATCGGCATTAGTTTTGTTTATAAAATAACATAAACAAAAATTCATTTTCTATTTTAAAAATTAATAAAAAATGAATATCTGTATAGGTTTTTCTCCACATTATTTTTGTTTTAGATATGTTATAATGAATTCATGGAGAAGACTGAACACAAGATAAAGTCATCCGATAAACAAAATGATGATGAAGATTGGAAGCGGTTAGAAAAATGGCGTATTGGTAGAGCAAATTTTCCATAAGTCATGAATCCTAAAAAACTCTGTTCATTAATTCTGGGACTAGAACCGCAGATAAGATCTGTTTATGTTTATCATAATAATGGTGAGTTGTTAGCAGGAGGAATGCATGATGGGATTTCATCACTATTGCCTCCAGATGAATTAACAAAATCCATTCACAATACTTTACTACGTTGGAAAACACGTGAATTGATGTATCCATTTTTAGGTACAGGAAAATATTCTCTTACTGAGTATGAAGAAGTCAAAAGAATTACTTTTCCTCTAAAAAATTATGCTGTACTTGTAATTGGAATGGAAACAACAGCAGAACACAACGTCATTATTGAAAAAATTCGTCAACTAATAGAATGATTTCTAGGCTGATTGTTCTTTTAGCTCAAAGAGGAGAGACAAGTCATGCTTAAAATCACACTTTTCCTTACTGTGTAATTCTAGTTCTCGTAAGGCTTGAAAATGGTATTCTTCTATCACTGCTCCGTGTTTTGGACATTGTACTACCCATGACATGAGTTAATTTAACAATAAATGAATATAAAGGAATATATCTATAAAGTTTAAATCTTTTTAAAAAAACTGGATTAATAGTTTTAAATTTATAATATTTTGAACTAATGCTTAAAATATAATTTAACTAAAAATACCTCATGAAAAAGGCATATGTGCTAATTAATTGTAGTTTAGGATCAGAAAAAGAGATTCTAGAGGCTCTGAGAAGTCTATCATCTGTAAAAGAAGCTCATGGAACATTTGGGGCATATGATATTATTGCAGAAGTCATTGCTGATTCTACTGACAAGTTACGTGAAGAGATTACCTGGAAGATTCGTAAACTGCCATACATCCGAGCTACTTTGACATTAACTGGTGTAGTAGGACAAAGTTAGGTGGAAAAAATGTCACAAAAAACATCTTTACAAATTGATGAATTTACCGATTGTCACTTGTGTCATAATCCTCTTCCGCATTGTCATTGTAGATGTCCTTATTGTGATAAAAGAGATGAATGTGAATGTGCATTATTTGATGCAGCAACAGGCGGATAAACCATTTTAAAAAATCATCATATTTTAAACAAGTTTTAAGAATTCAAACAATCGTACTTTTATTCCAATATATGGTAGTAACTTTGCAGTAGTCAAACAATGAACAACATTGAAAAGTTAAACTGATCAATGGGCTGTACTCAGAGAAAGCCTGATTTTGTAAGATTACTGCTATTCAATATTTTAAAAAATAATATTTTTTGTAAACAAATTTTTTGTATTGGCACAATGACCAATAAATTCTATTAAATCAATCCTAAAGTGAAAATGAGTTTGTTTTGGTTTGAAATAGGATTTGGATTATTAATAATTCTAATTTTGATTGTGTTGTCAATAAAATTCTCTAAACAAAAAACAACAATAAATGATGAAAAGACATTGAAAATAGTTCATGATGAATTAGAAAGAGACGGGCACTATAATTTTGAATTAGAATCAATCACATCTATTGATAATCCAAAGATAACTTCAGTAATTGTAAGAATAGGATATCAAGAGATAGGAATTGAAATTAACAAGAATTCTGGTGAAATCCTCAGCAAAGAGAGGATTGCAAGACAATGACTGAAGAATTCTATATGAAACGTTCATCTTCTTTAATAGTATTTAGTACAATATGGGTTACAGTATTTTCTACATTTGGAATTGTAGAGAGTTTCTTGACAAAGATGCTCAAAGATTTTCTGTCTTTGAATTTTGCAATAACTAGTATGTCTGCATTGCCTGTAATGTCATAAACTGCAATAACATTTTCTTGTTGTGCAATATGGTCTTCAATCTCTAACATCTTTCCTTGATTTGTTGTAATCTCAATTACTGCTGTCAACTCATATCCAAGTAGTTCATGATCAAGACGAACAGAATATCCCTGAATCACTTTTTGTTCTTCAAGCCTCTTGATTCTTGATATCATAGTTACTGTAGATAGTCCCATTCTAAGTGACAACTTTCTTGCAGATTGCCTAGAATCTGCTAAAAGCAGTTTTAGTATCTGAGTGTCTTTTTCATCCATTTTCATACATGTTATTCTCTTAACAAATATTTAAGAATAGAAGATTTTTCCTTATGGATTTAAGGTTTCTAATTAATATATCTTATAATCATCAAATTCTAACATAATCTAATGTCCATGTTATTACATGTTGAACCAGAGTTAGAAAAACTGCAAGCACATCTCAAAAAACATGGAATTGATTCTAGGGTTTCAGAACAAAGACTAGATTTTGAAGCAGATAACGTTGATGCTGTTTTTCTTGGAACTACTGATGGAATTGGACATGTAGGGACATTAAAACTAGAAAACTCTCCAATTGATTTTATTGAAATCCTAAAAAAACAAGAATATGCAAAATGTGACTTTGTGATGGGAAGCCATGTTGGGATGGGTGTTCACAAACATTCTTGGAGGAAACTACGATTCTTTTTGTCACTTCCGCCCTCAATACAATTAGGGCCTTTAGACTTTGGAACTATTACCACAATAAAGAAAGGATTATTCAATTCAAAAGTTGAAGATTTTGTGTGGAGTGGATATCAAAAACTCACAACATTACCTCCTGGGCTAGTCAGAGATAATGTTGCAGATGCATTATACCAAGAACAAAGATTACGAGCATTGATGATAAAATGCCTACTCAAAGAGCGAACAATTGTTATCTCTAGATACACCCCACAAGAAAAAGATGTTAAAACAAATTCAAAAATTGTAATTGAATCCCAATGGAAATTTCTCAAAGACATCTATCTTGATTCAGATACAATAGAGATGTATAGGATAATTGCAACTGTTCTCAAAAATAAAATCAATGAACTAAAGTATCATTTGACATATTAGAAAAGATGATAGTAATCCACTGAAACCTTACGCAAGAACATTGTCCTTGTCCGTTGACCTTTTTTATCGCACCAACGTTTTCATTCAGTTGACTACTACCATCATAACTCATTCTAATATGGAATAAAAAACTCTCCATCTAAAACATGAAAATATGTTTAAATTAATTTGAAATTACTTACAATGATTAATTTGTATGAGAAAAGAGTTATCTTTGATCCCAACATATTAACCATTTATGCACTCAAGCATTACTAAAAATATTCATGCATTAGAAAAGGATGTTTTAGAAATTGAAGGAAACATCAAAGAATTTTCAAAATCACACAATGTAAAGGAAATCAGAAAATCACATACCAAACTAAGGTCTGATTTGAAAGATCTTGGCATGTTTGCAACTAATTCATGCCTAAAAAAGGACGAAAACAGGCAAATTGTTGATTTTTTGAAAATTCATTACAGCTATCTTCAACAATTTTCTATTGACAAATCGTTTCAATCAAACATTTTGAAGAGAGAGATTAATCCTAACAATACAAGTAATACTAGAAGAAAAAACCATGGCATGTCTCTGGGCTTGCTAGAAGAAAATACAGAGTCTTTAGAGGATTGAGGTTTCATTTTCCTACAAACCCTTGTAATTTCTTTATGACTGCTTCAGAATCTTGAATGTCTATCTCTAAAACAAGCCCATTTCTCCATCCTAGTTTTTCAACACATTCAGGAGGAATCTCAATTTCAAAGCGGTTTCCTTGCTTGGTCAATCTTGTTGTCTTTAACAATGACATGTTTTGATTAGGGGTTTATGTTATCTAAGAATGAGTTTTTGAAACCTGAATATTTTTTTAAAAATTTTAAAAAAATCTATCAAATTTAAACATGTTTTAAGATTTTTTCTGATCATATTTTATGTGATGAATGAGTAATAGTATCAAGGAGCCGACACAATATCCATTGTCATATGAAATTCCCATCGTGTTACTGATGCTCGCTTACAGCAGCATTAGGTAGAGGGTGGATGCAGTTGGCTTCCTGATTTTTAGAGAACGTTAATTTCAAAAAGACATGTGTTTTTTTAGTGATGAGTTGTCAACTATTGCGACGGAAGCTGGAATGCAGTTATGATTAACATAACTTTGCTGAGAATTGCCACTGTTCCCTCTCAGCTTCCGTGAATTAAATTTGATTAAGTCCATTCCAAGATTATTAATCAAAACAATCCTACATTGATTGATTAGATTTACATTTGTTGAAAAACCTTGTATTTTTCAAACATTTCTAAAGATGTTTAGTCATTAAGGTTATCTTCAATAATCTTAACTAATTTTTAATGTCTGCCACACAAAATGTCAATGAAAATGAAGAGAAACTTTTGAACATGATATTAGGGGAAATCCCTAGTTCTAGAGTTGCAATAATCTGTGATCATGATGGAAATATTCTATGGAATAGTGTTCGTGATAATACTACAAGTTACCTTTCCGTAGATGAAACAAAAGAATCTCTAAAACGTTCAATTGAAACCTGGGAAAAACGTGATAAACTTTCTGAAAAAATTGGAAAGGGAAAATATGCTATTGTAGCATATGATAAAATCAAACGAATTACTGTCCCGCTCCCAAACAATCATTTGCTTTTTGTAAGTTTAGAGGGAGAAGAGTTTGGCAACATACAAAATATCATGACTATTGTCAATTGGGTCGAAGAAAACATGCCTCTTTGACCTTATTTTTTGTTTCAAAATTTATGATTATCTACGTCCATTTTTGACCCCAAAACGGTAGGTGAATCCTCGTGGGCTCATATACTTTCTTTGGATTCATTCATAACCCTAGGTTTAATCACTGAGTACTTCGTTTTTCTTTTTATTGAATTTGTTGAATCCTTCTTGGTTGTATCCTTCTTTATCATAACCTAGGTGATCATATCCTAGTTTATCATATCCGCTACTATCATATCCATTTTCATCATAACCATCTAAATCATATCCATTTTCATTGTATCCATTTTCATCATATCCGCTACTATCATATCCATTTTCATCATACCCATCTATGTTGAATCCTTTTTTATCATAACCTTTTTTGTTATACCCATCTAAATCATATCCGTCTCTGTCATACCCATTTTTGTTGTATCCATTTTTATCATATCCATTTTCATTGTATCCATTTTCATCGTAACCTTTTTTGTTAAACCCCTCTTTATCAAAGGCTATTTTTGTATCGATGTGAATTCCATCTATAGAAAAACCCCGATTGTCATACCCATCTTTGTCATACCCGTTTTCATCATACCCATTTTTGTTGAATCCATTTATGTTGTAACCCTTGAAATCAAACCCATCTTTGTCAAACCCATCTTTGTATCCTTTTTTATCATATCCTTTTTTATCATAACCTTTTTTGTTAAACCCGTTTTTGTTGTATCCATTCTTATCATAACCTTTTTTGTCAAACCCATCTTTGTCATACCCGTTTTTATCATAACCTTTTTTGTCAAACCCATCTTTGTCATACCCATCTAGATCATATCCATGCTTGTCAAACGTACGACTTAATCTATCCAACAAACCCATAACAGAATTTCATGAATTCAATTCAGAAAGCATTTTCATGCATATCTACATCCATTTTTAACCCTTAAACGGTAGGTGAATCTCTATAGATTCAATCATTTTAATTATGTCTAATCTAACACTTACAGTTTGAGTACAAACACTCAACATGTAAAATTTGGTTATATTTCAGCAGTATTAGCTGCCTTGTTATTTGGTTCTGTTTCTACTGTCGCAAAGCCTGCACTTGTAGACATTCATCCAATACTACTTGCATCATTAGTGTATTTTTTAGCGTCAATAGTTGCCACTCCACTTTCAAAGAAAACTGTCTCGCTCTCATTGCAAGACAAGGGACTGTTGATTGCAATAGCGCTGTCAGGTGCAGTAATTGGTCCGATTCTATTTTTTGCAGGATTAGAAAAATCCACGGCTTCTGATTCATCACTGCTATTAAATGGGGAAATTATTTTTTCGGTATTTCTTGCAGTGTTGCTGTTCAGAGAGAGACTTTCAGCAATAGGATACTTTGCAGTTATTTTGGTAATCGCAGGAATAATCATTGTAACAACTGATATGCAGTTCTCAGATTCCATTTTTGATGTTCAAAATAAAGGAAATCTACTCATTCTTGGTGCAACACTGTTTTGGGCTCTTGATAACAACCTAAGTAAAATTCTCAGCACAAGACTAGATGTTGCAAAAATTGTCCAGATAAAATCACTGATTGGAGGTGCAATCCTCTTGCTGTTAGTCTTCTTACTCCAAATTCCTATTGAAATTGAATTAGAACACATTCCAAATATTCTATTATTGGGAATAGCAGGGTTTGGTACGTCAATCTTCCTCTTTTTGCATGGTTTGAAGAGAATTGGAACTGTAAAGACAATAATGATCTTTTCAACTTCTTCTGTTTTTGGACTACTCTTTGCTGCATTATTTTTGCAAGAACAAATAAGCTATTTCCAGATTATTGCAATGGTGATTATTTTATCTGGAATCTATCTTTTGTATAAAAAACAATAATGCAATTTTTCTAATAAAAAAATGTTTGATAGTTGTACTAATAAAATAAGAGTTATTATCGTTTCAACTGTAAACAAATTATGAATTACAATAATTTGTTTTTTAAAAAATATCTTGTAATATGTACAATAATTGCTGTATCTCTGATTTTCTTTTCTGTTCCAAATTCTTTTGGTCATGGATTCCATCATGATTTTACTCCTACTCAAAAACTAGGAGACAAAGAAGTCCTTCTCAAGTTCACATCTTCCCCCTCATATGATCCTGACACAAATGCTAGGGAAATATCATTTCAGATTCTTGATGTGAGTACTAATCAGGTCATAACAGATACTGTATTTGATATTAAAACAACAAAATCAGGAGAATTTCTTTTTGAATATACTTCAGAGAAACAAGATGATGGCTTGCTCATAATGGAATTTCTTCCAGTAGAATCTGAAGCAATCACAATAGAAGAAAAAAAAGATGTAACATCAAAAGAGTTTCCAAATAATTCAAAATATGACTTGGTTTCAGTACAAAGTAATGATTTTGAAACTGGAGGTTTGTATTTCTTTGAAATCAAAATCCTAGAAGCAGAAAATAAAATAATTGATGAACCTCTGGTGTTTTTAGTCCAGATACCTTTTCCTCATAAAACATTTCATGAAATAAAAGACTCTCATTTTGGAACTCAATACATACAACTGATTTCATATTTTGATAAAACATCAAATTTTCAATATGTTCCACAAACAAGAACTATCTCTTTTGAGATGCCTTTTGAGTGGACTAGTGATAACATTAATCGTACATCTGTTGTGCATGAAGAGCTTACAATATCAAAGACTTTTGGAAATTTGATGGTTGCAGAGTATAATGCATATGTTAATGATATACAAATTCCAAGTAAGTTAATTACATTAGATGAGTTCTTTACAGATGGTAGGCTAGTTCACATAATTCTCAGTCATGCTGATTTGTTGGAATTACAAGAGAGACAAGATAGTGAAATAACAGGTATGAAGTTTGTTTTAGAACCTGCATCAAAAGATATTCCATTCAGTGCTGTTACTGAAAATGGACAATTTAGAATAATTGTAGAACCAAAAAACTTTGAAGCAGGTTCTACTGCAAAAATTCTTTTTAATATTTTTAATACATTTCCACAATTAACTCCTGTTGAAACATATTATGATCTGTCCATAAAATCTGGAGAAGAGACACTCCTTACTCATTATGGAAAATCCACTAATTCAGTTGATAATCCAAATGAAATAGAATTTGCTATTCCTGAAAATTCCAAAACATCAGTTGATTTGAAGTTTTTTAATGTAGAAGGTAATCCATTTGCAGTAGCAACTCTACCTGTTAAAGTTCTAAACGGCGATGTATCTTATGCCAGTGATGATACTTTACCAACAAAAGAAACTACACAGCCATCCATTTTTGATGAAATTCTTGCATTTTTTGAAAAATTATTTAGTTTTTAATTATCTGCGTCCATTTTTATGCCCAAAATGGTAGCTGAATTCCCGTGGACTCATACTTTTCAAAAATTATTTCTCATTAATGGCCAATACTCGGTAAACAGTATTTGGTGTGCAAACCAATTAACATTCTCGTGGGGAATTGTTTGAGAATGGATACTATACAATCAAAGTTGAATGTGAGGATGCAATTTCTGAGGTAATGTTTGAATATTATACTCCACAAAATAGATTTATGCCAAAATTTGGAAAATGATACCTAGTTCAAACCTACTGAAATTTGAACCATTCAATAGAATACTTTATGAACCTACTAGCAAAAATTATTTCATAGATGCCATCTAATTCAAAAGTTAACGTAAAGTGGCAAATTATTTTTCATTAATCTCTCCTCTGAATATTTGGGCCTTTTACAGAATTCAGAAACTTCAAAAGTATCTGCTTTATGTTTTCATTCCTGCAATGGCTGTAAGTCTATTCTTGACATTTTTTGGATACTATGAGTTTTCTGTAATTGATAATTTCGGTCATTCAGAAACACCTCATCCTACACTTCCTCCATATATGACTCCGATAGAGCCTCAGGTGGGAAAGTTTGATTCCATTCCATATTTTGCAATTAGTATTGCATCCTCAATTGGCTTTTCTGGATTTTCTGTTTATTTGATAATGATGTGGTCCAGACAATGGAATGAAAAGTTTTGAAAATCAATGTTTTGTTTTTGATAAATCTTGGATTGGTCGTCTTTTTTAGTATTGGGGCTGCATATTTTACATTGCTTCCTATGGTAATGTTGGATGCAAGTCCTGATAGAGTTGTTTCTGCTGCAACTCAAAACTTTCCAATGATTGGATTGTGGTTGATTTACTTTGCAAACATTGTATTTCTTCCATTAAATCTTAAGCGACAAACAAAGAAACTCAAAATTGTATATGTTGCTTTTCTTTTAGGAATTACAGTTTTTGTAGTTATTATTTTGAGTCCTCCTATCAGACTTTGAATCAAAGATTAGAAGTACTTATGAATTAGGAAACATGTGATCTTTTTAAATGACAAAGATTGATTGTGCTCAAAATAATGAATTAGAAAAAGAATTAACAAAATTTCTACAAGAACAAAACTATTCTACAAAACAAGAAAATGAACTACTAATAGTAAATGAAAAACTATCAAAATCAACACTGGAGATGTGTCGCAAGTATCAATGAGTTATGCCGTTTAGATGGGTGGGAATTTGTAAGTTATTGTAAGAATCAGATTCCAGTTTAGAGAATATGTTGGTGTGAGTCTTGAATTTTTAGTACGACAGTTATGATAACAACTAGTTTCATAATGGGTCCCATCTGCAAAATGACACTCCTTTTGTGAAGAACATCCCCCGATGCAAAACATCAGAAGCACTTTTCAATGACTTGGACTGGTTTTCATACATTATGAAGTATCTTCTAATTCTGCTTGTTTTTTCAACATTTTTTACCACATACTTGCAAGAACCTGTCTTTGCATGTCAATGTATCTCCGGTAGAACTCTACAGGACGAATATGATGATTCTGATTTTATTTTTTCTGCGACGGTTCTGGATGTCACATCTGGAGGAGTAAAACAAATATCTGTCAAGACAATGGAGCAATGGAAAGGAGATACACTTGACAAGATATCCTTTTTGTCATGTAGGGGTGTATCAAGCGGCGGTGTTGAAATTAAAGAAGGGCAATCGTATCTATTTTTTGCAGAGAATACTACCCAGAAACATCCCAGTGGAAATGACTGTGGTCCCACAAAACTTTTGTCTAACGCAGAAAACGAAATTCTCTTTCTTGATCAAAAGTCAAACATTACCCGGTTTCATTATGACAATTCTGAGGATGGGAAAGAATTTTTGATACTGTGTGATGAAAATGAAGGCAATGCAGAATGTAATTTGAAAAATAACGATGTAGAATCAAACCCTGTTGGTTCTAAAAACACGGGCAATCCAAACGAATGCTGGTATCAGGAAGATGACGGAAGTTTCACTCCTTGTAAAATAGATGACGGCGGCCCTTCTATGATGTTTGGCATGTTTTTAGTTATTTTTTGGCCATACGTTGTCTTGGGAATTACAATTTTGATAATCTACATAGTTTGGAGAAAAAGAAGATGAAAACTAAACTGGCAATGATTTTTGGAGTAATAATTTTTGCAGGATCTTTTAATGCCGCTCAGGGTTTTTCAGAAGACGGCTTTGATACGGGACGATTCAGCGATTTTCATTATGGTGAAAAATTCTATCAATACAAATATTCTCCACCTGATGCATTAGCAGGAGACTCCTATAGCAAGTGCTATTTCACATCAGACTTTGTCCTTGATAAAAATTCTTTTTCCGAATCAGGATATGTAAAATATAAATTTCCAAATGACATGAACTGGCCTGGCGGATATGAGAATAGTACATATTACATCATAACTTCTTCATCTCTTAATTTCCCAGAAGATAATAATTTCCAGAAAATAATCCCGACTAAAACAGAAGATGACAATATGGTTATAGAATTTGATCTCATGCCTGGACTCAACACCTTTCTTGCAAATTCAACTGCTTTTTGGGATTCTCAAAATTCTCAAATAATTGACTGTTTGAATCCTTTTGATTTTGAAAAACAAGACTATGAATATTATGATTTTGTATATCCGCTTAAAATTCAATATAGTCGTGCAATGATGTATGATTTGAATGAAAATAATTTTTTATGTAAATCAGAACACGTTTTAGTTCTAAAATATGATGGATCTCCTGCATGTGTGACAGAATCGACCAAACAGAAACTGGTTGAGAGAAATTGGATAAGATATGGTGTATGGACTGCTGAATATGGCAAATCCAACCCAACTGTAATTATTTTGCCAGGTGCAGTGATAGCGGAGAACAAAGCCTTGGATCCTGAAACAACTACCGTTGTGTTAGGAGTCAACAACACTGTAACGTGGATTAACCGTGACGACGTGACACATACGCTAATTAGCGATCATGTAAATGATGCATGGTGGACTGGATTGCTAAAACCTGGGGAATCGTCTTCTGTGACATTTAACAATACGGGGATTTTCAATTATCATGGAACGCCAGGTCCTTGGATTACTGGTACTGTAATAGTCATGGAAGATTAGAAAATGAAAACTAAAGAAAAGATTCTGCTGTCGGTTACAACTACAATCACTTTGCTGTCTTTTGCAATCGTCCCAATCATGACTGAGATTTCATATATGATTGGCAAGTATCCATCTGCAGAGCATATTCCTATTTCAGACCTACTTTTGATAAATTTCTATACTCATGCCGTTACCTATTTTGATCAGTTTTATCTTGCTGGTTGGTATGCGGGATATTCTATCCATCTTCCAAATCTTAGTATGGATCTAGCTCACTATCTCAATTCTGTTACTTCTACTTCATTTGTATTTAGTTTTAGTAGCTCTGTTTTTAGTTACCTTGAGGCTCCTCCTTGGGATGCTACATATGTGATTCTTGCAATGTATCTCCCATTATTGGCAATTATTCCTAGTTGGATTTGTACCAGAACCATTCCGATATGGAGGAGAGTTTTGTATGTGTATTTTGTTGTTACACAGATTTCTGTAATTGCAAGATTAACTCTACTTTTTGTTCTTTGATTAAATCTAATTCCACATATGTGAGACGCAATATGATGTCAACACACATCAAATCTGAACAAGTTCATTCTATAATCTATTGGAAAAAAGGTTATCAATTATTGTAATTTCTAGTCTATATGAACAAAGTAGTACATTTTGAAATCCCTTTTGATGATGAATCAAGAGCACAAAAGTTCTACCAAGATGTCTTTGGATGGCAAATAACAAAGTTTCCAGAAATGGATTACTTTCTTGCTGTCACTACTCCAAGTGATGAGAACATGAAACCAAAAGAACCTGGCTCTATTAATGGAGGTCTTTTGAAAAAAGATCTTACAGGAAATCACCCAGTTATTGTAATTGATGTTCCATCTATTGATGATCATATTGCCAAAATTGAATCTGCTGGAGGCAAAACTATCATGCCTAAAGTAGAGGTGGGTGATTTTGGATTGTATGCCCGAGTACAAGACACTGAAGGAAATATTATCGGAATTTGGCAGACATTAAAGGCCTGCTAAAAATTCTTTTTTCTTACAAATAATCAAACCTTAAATGTCAAAACTACTATTGTATTTCATATGAATTCAAAAATTATCATGTTTTCACTTGTTGCATTGGCAGTCTTTGTTGTCGCAGTTCCTATGGAATCAGTATTTGCTCAAAGTGATGATATGATGCCTTATGGTGAAGATGGAGAACATGAGGGAAAATCATGTCCTTTCAAAGACAAAAAAGATAACTCTTCTAATTTTGGTTTGAATTTCTAAATTTTAATTTTGTTTAAGCCAATACTCGGTAAACAGTATTTGGCGTGCAAACCGTATTGAATTTTGAAATCCTTAATTAAAAGTGTATTTTTGGGATTTTGACGTTAACTTAAATTATTGAATTAGGGTTAAACCATTAACTTTTTGTGTGTAATTTGGGATTATTGATAAGAAGCACTTTTCAATGACTTGGATTGATTTTCATACAGTATGAAGTATTTCGTGATTCCTTTTCTGATTCTTGGTTTCTTTGTAGTTTTACAAATCCCTGCACATGCATTGGAATCTGAACCATTGATTGCAAAGAATACAAACAATGACACTATGTTGACGGGAATTGTTGGACAACCAATAACTTTTGAAACTACAATAACAAACAACGAAGAAAACTCTGTAGATTTTGAGGTCGGGTTCTCTACGCGTACTATGAAGAACAAAATACTGGATCATCAAATGCTGTCAGTCCATCTGGAATCTGGAGGCACAACTACCATTACTTACCAATTTACTCCGTCTATGGAAGGAAATTACGTTTCCGGTATTTCATATGGTGGAATTGGACTGATTCATGATCATATCACATTTCCTGCATTAAAGGACGACCAACCATATCCTACAGAGACAGTCTCGATATATTCTGACTCTACAGATGATTGTCTAATTGCATGTACTGAACCCTCCGTATTGATTATTGATGCTGGAACTGTTGTAGAGTTTAGCAACACCACTCCTGACATTCGTCGCATGTCAACTGGAAGCTATATTGAAGGTAAAGATGGATTCCATTGGAGTTCTGATGATAGATTTCACAGCATGATATTTCCAGATAGGACGTCATCGTTCTTGTTTTCTCAATCTGGAGAGTACCAATTATCTTTAGCAGAGCACAGATCAACTGATGTGATTGGGACAATCCATGTCATGTCTGACCAATTCAGAGAAGCCAACAAGACATTCAACATACTAAACAAAATCATGAATGATGAAGACTATGGGATCCCAATCTCGTCTTTGTACCTCAATCCAAAAAATTCAGTGATAACTGTTGGAATTAATGACAAGCATAACCCGCTTTTTTCATTAGACACCTACAAGACCATGATATACAAACAAGTAGGAAATGTTTATTTGAATATCGTATCTGATCATGATTCTTTTAGAACAGAGTTGTGTGATGTAAATGATGAATTTGCAGTAAGGGCAATGCTGGAAAAAGATCCTGTGGTGAAACAATTTCTTCAAAGTTATCCGTCTGCAACCTTTGAGCATTTTAAGACAGGCGATGAACCCGGAAATCCTAGAACATATTCAGAGTTCCATCATGGGATATTTCTCTTAAGAGTGCTTGTTTCAACATATGATCCTAATGGTGTTTGTTACCATGTGTATGGATATCAGGTCAGTTATGATGATCCAAATTCTAAAACAAAGAAAGCGTGGTTTGAAAACCCCTCCATAAGATCTGAGAATTTTGATGATGCAATTATTGCAGTAAAGAAACTATCCAGTCCATTAAATCAATTAAAGTCAGAAATCCCGACTGATAAAATACAATGCAATGATGACTTGGTTCTTGTCCAAAAGTATGATGGCTCTCCTGCATGTGTGACAGAATCAACCAAACAAAAACTGATTGAGAGGGGATGGACTGAAACTGAAAGTTCAGATGACATAAAAAACAATTCTAATTTAATCAGACAAAACATTGCCCGAATAGAAGATGGATACATATCACTATACCCAGAAAACATGTGTGCCTCACTAACATTAGACTTTCCAACTGAACAAGACATTCAAAGATACAAAAATGATGAGAAAGGTCTGAGTGATGCCAACACATTACAAATTACATCTGAAGATCTAAAAGAAATTCCAGAATTACAAGAACTAATCCATGCTGTACATTCAATTGAATTTCCATACAACAAACATTCGTCTGTTTATTTGGATGGTTTGACTCTTGTAGAGTATGAGTTCTTTTTGATGGAAAAATCCATGAAAAAATATGGTGACACTCAAGGTGATTATTTTATGCAATTGGATGGAGACTATGAGGAAAGATTGACCAATCCTGCAAAACAAGGATTGACAAACCACTTTGAATCACCTACAATCGTTTACAATGATAATGTGTATTCTATAGATGGCACTTATTTTTGGACATCTAACGAGCACGACCCAAGAAGAATGGGTGTTTATCCACAAGACAGCATCAAGGATGATGAAAAATTTATCATACTAACTGATGAGGATATGGAATCTGTACCAAAAATAAAAGAGGCCATTGAAAATATTGGCAAAGTCAAAGAATCCATATCTGCACGCAAGGGATTGCCTGAAGATCAACAGAATCAGTATCGTGAATGGTTTGGGCAAAAATCACAAGACCGTTTAAACTCTGATACATTCAGAGTAA
This sequence comes from Nitrosopumilus piranensis, assembly GCF_000875775.1. Taxonomy (NCBI): domain Archaea; kingdom Thermoproteati; phylum Nitrososphaerota; class Nitrososphaeria; order Nitrosopumilales; family Nitrosopumilaceae; genus Nitrosopumilus; species Nitrosopumilus piranensis. The sequence goes on along the minus strand of NZ_CP010868.1, from coordinate 1,452,884 downwards.
TTCAATATGAGGGACATCTGTACTCTATTGGGTTTGGGATTTGTTGAGGGGTTAATGGAGAATGAAAACTAGATTTTTGATAATCGGAACCAGTATGATTGTATTTGGTTTGGCAAATGTTTTTCGATACATGCCAACATCATTAACGTTGGTAAACCGACCATTTCCATTTGAACACCTACACAATGTAATTCCTAGTGATGGACGTGGAACACATATTGAAATTGATTACCTTCCTATTGAGACTGCAGTCAATGATCCATACTGGTTGTTCTGGTCACTTGTATTGTATGCAGGTATTGCTGTAATTGGTTTTGGAATTTGGAGAAATAGGAAATGAAAACTAGACTCTTGATAATACTTGGAATTATTTTTACTGCATCATTATCTATGTACGCAGCTATTGATTATGATAATAACAATAAAACTCCTAGAGAATTCAGTATTTCCAATTACCGTAGTTTTGACAGAGCACAAGAACAAGGTATGCCATATTTGTCTGTAAAACAATTAAACAATCCAAAATTAACAAATGATGGTTCAACAATTGTGATACTTGAAGTGGATATGCAATCTTCGAAATATTCTGGTTCCTGGGCTATTTTAGAACCCGTGGTTAATTGCCAATATGCTTCATTTAAGGATGAAATTCTAGGTCAAGCTTACATGGTCGAACCATGTACTATTCAAAACCAACACAAAAATACGATTGTAAAATCAGAATATGTTAAACCACTTCAAGATAAAATTTACATCAAGGCCAATTATCCTATATTGTTGCCCGTGGAAATTGATGTGCCTGAAGAACACTTGGATAAATTCCAAAATGTGCCATTTGAAGTTAAAATTGGATTTAAAATGCTAGATTCTAATTTTGAGAAACTACCAAAACAAATAGACATGATTGAGATATACAGTGAACAATAACAATTTTTGTGATTTTGTATAATTGTACCTGAACATGATAGAATGATCAATAGTTAACACAATGCAACTTTGGAAGCACATGCAGAGTGAATTGGGTCATCGGCATATTTCAGGCAGTGTGAACACTTTAGCTGGAGAGGTTGTGCGCATACATTGCAGTATTTTAGAACATTTAACATGTATCCACAATTACGGCACGAATCGACTCTCACATGTGTACTTGTACAAAATTTGTATTAGATGCTTTGTGTGTATTTTCCGTAGAACAATAGTCAATACATAGTACACAATATTTGGCGTGCAAACCAACTACTAAAACCCACATGGAGAATTACTTGATTGGTTCAAATCTCTGCTGATTAGATTTTAAAAACACAAAATTTTTTAATATTTAGGAAAAAATGAAACATATTTCCTGACTCGTCCTTCACATGTTCTGCGACATTTGGGTGCTCATTACTGGCTATCTAAAACAAATTACAATTATGGTGTTATTGCAGAGGTTGGAGGATGGCATACAATTGATGAGTTGAAGAAAAGTTATGGTCAAATTCCACCTGAAAAGATTATGGATTTTATACTATGAGGAAAATGAGGATTCATTCTATATTTGTGGAAAATCATAATCTTTTGAATCATCCCTTTTAATCAACACATTACAAACTTTTGTAACTGAATCTATTATTTTTTCTTCATCTTCTATGGATAACATTCCGTCCAACACAATTTTCATCCATGAACTAATGGTCTTTGTTTGTCCATCATGTAACGCATTAGAATTTTCCAATTCATACTCCGAAATTTTGTTAAAAATTCCTGCATATTTTTTTTGTCTGTCTGCCAAAATTTCATTTGCGTGTGATTGAATTCTACTTGACAGAGTTCCTTTAGCGCCAATCTTTTCAAGTTTTTCAACTCCGATTTTTTTTAATTCTTCTTCTTGGCCGTCTGTTAATTCGTAGGCGGTTATTACTATTCCCGGTACATATCTTCCTTTAAAAAATAATTTATCAAACACATGATAGCCTAATTTTCCTTTATCTAATTTTATGTCTGCCACTATAAATGAAAAACCTCCGTTTTCTATAATCTCGATGCTTTCATCAATTGTTGTAGTTATTTCTACATCAAAATCTTTAATGTTAATTTTGAGTTTTGTGAGAAGGCTTGTATCATTATCTATTATGAGCATTTTTTTTGTCATTCTTTCTCACTCCTCAAATTTTTCAAAGGTATGGTGATTTTAAATGATGCCCCTTTTTCAAATTCAGGTTTTGGTTCTAAGGAAATCTTGCCTTCATATGACTCAAGAATTTCTTGCACTATTGATAAACCCATTCCTGTTCCATTTTCGTAAGTTGAAAAAAAGGGCCTAAATATCTTGGGCATGATTCCTTCTTGTATCCCTATACCGTTATCACTAAACAACAATATCAGATCATATGCTTCTTTATTGATAGTTATTTTGATTTTCTTTTCATCATCTTCGTCTAAATCTACTGATTTTATGGCATTTGTAAGCAAATTCAAAACTATTGAAATGATGTCTGACTTGTACATTGTGACAGTAAAATCGTTTGGAGTCACAATAATTTCTGGAACAACATTCTTTGCAGTTGAAGTTGTATAGCTATTCATCATTTTTGATACCAATTCTTCTAACGGAATTTCTTCTTTTGATAGTTTTGACTCAACATCATTTCCTATCGCTTTAACAAATTGTCGTACTAACCATGTAAATTGATCAATCAATTCTAATTGTTCATCAAGTTCAATGAGAAATGAATTCACTACATCGTCTATGTCTGATTTTTCAAACAACAGAGTTTTGATGGCAGTGGGTGTTTCTTTCATATTTCCGATAATGTTAAAGATCTCATGGTATGAATTTGCAGAAAGTATTCCTAATGAAGCTAAATTTAACAAACCTCTTGTTTCAATTTCAGTTCTTTTTGTTTCTGAGGAGGTCACTTTGGTTAGATTTTTTATATTGGCATCAATCGTTTGTGCATGTTTAACAATATTTTTTTTAATATTTTCAGGAATGTCTGACTCTGTTTCTAAATAACTCAACAGCCTTTGAATTTCCGAATCAAGAATATTTTTATAGATTTTTTTTGGCTGCTGTTCTCTAAAATCTTTGTATTCTTGAATTCGGTATTCGCTCAATTCATCTATCACTGATTTAACAAAATGACGCATGGAATGAAATGCATCATTCTCAACTAATTTTTCTCTAGTGGTAGTATCTGTGATGTTTGAATTCTTATCTTTGGAAATCTCCACAAATCCAATTATTTGGGTATTTCCTATCTTCATGTTTGCTTGAACCCTCTCCGCTTCTAGCTCCAACCAATCATTTTCTAACCCGCCGTATGGACTTACCCAAAAACCATCTCTGTAAATTTTTACTCCGTGATAATCTTTTAGAATTTTTCTAATGTTTACAGTCTTCATCGTATCTCTGTAATAACTATCCCACGTTTCAAATGCTGATTTCATAGGATAAAAATACAGTTTAACAGTACAAGGGCCAAATGGTTTCCATTGTTGCCCTGTTTTTTTGATAGGAGTTTTTGCAAAATCTAATTCAGGGCTTGCAACAACATTTCCTTCTTTTTTAATCGTAACACTGGTTTTGAAAGTATCTGATGGCATATTGCATGTAACAACATAAGGTGCAGTTTCTAACAATACGCTTTCAGCTGTTGGTTTAATTTTTGTTTCAAATTCAGGAGCAATTATTTGTACATCAAATGTATCATCTCTTGTTCTTTGGAGCTCTTTTGGAATTAAAATAGAACCTATTGCATCAAGTAATCGTGTAAGTTTTTTTGTATTCCACTCAGTTCGTAAATTGGATAAAACAATTCTTAGACCATGTTCGCCATCATTTCTTTCTTCTTCCACATGAATTTTATTTGGTACTTGATTAAATTCAATTTCTTCATTTTCATAACTTCCCCAATCCACATCTAATTGAATTTTCTCTTTGGATTTTTGTGGTTTTGAAATTAAAGTTAATTTTTTTGCAAGCTTTTCTGTTGCAAAACGACCAACTCCTTTATTCCCAAGCATACGTCTTCCATTTGTTGTAAATGTTTCCTTTTCTTTTGAATAAGTTCCAATAACCATCCATTTCTTTTCAAATTCTTTGAACGAGATTCCAACTCCATCATCTTCAATGATTATTGTTCTTCTTTCAGGATTTTTATTTAGTATTTCTTTAAATGTTACCGTAACTTTTGAAGCATCTGCATCATAGCTATTCTTGATAAGTTCAAAAAGAGCCGCGGTATCACTTGACACGGATTCTCTTCCCAACAGTCTTGCAACTTTACTACTGATCTTGAACTTGATAGTGTCTTCAGGCTCATTCTCTTCAATTTTTTCTTCCTCTGAGGCGGGATTTTTGCTCAATTAGCTCACTTGGTAGCTGTGACTTTTAAACTCATCACGTACTTTGAAAGATTTTTGGAAATGGCATGTTTGTGATTTTTTTGATAAATGAATAACCAATTAGATAAATTACCGGGACCGCCACAGAATTCCCAAACTGCTTGTAGGCCTGGGTGTCCGATACCGGGATCGCAAAGTTGTCAGGAAATCCCATCAGCCTTGCGCATTCCCTTGGGGAGAGCTTTCTTGGGTTCCCGTTTCTTCTGGGAATAAGTATCTCTGAGCCGTCCTTGCCGTATCTTGCACTTAATGTGCATGCAGTCTTTTTCGGATCTGCCATCCTGAAACCAAAACCGTTTCCCATTGAAGAGTGCTTTTTTGCATGGTCCTGCAGCCATTGCCACGTGTTGTCTGAAAGAACATATTTTTTGTCAACTCTTCTCTCAAGGATTTGTTTAAGCTGCGGTTTCAGGTCGGGAATTTCCGGAAACTCAAACTCTATCCCTTTTCTTGTCGCAACAATATAGAGCCGTTCCCTTCTTTGCGGAACTACCGTTTCTGCACTGATTACTTTCCATTTGCAATTATATCCTAACTTTTCAATTTCATTAATTATAATCTCGAAAGTCTTTCCCTTGTTCATCTTTACCAGTCGCGGAACGTTTTCCAAAAATATTGCCTTTGGTTTTTTTGCTGCAATTATTTTTGCAATCCTGAAAAATATTTTCCCCTGTGTGTCATCTGCAAAACCGTCCTTCTTGTTGAGAAACTTCCTTGTCGCAAAACCGCTCTTTGAGAATGGCTGGCACGGAAATCCTGCAAGCATTACATCGTGTCTTGGAATGTCTCGGATTGGAATTTTTGTAATGTCTCCATGCGGAGTCTCGCCAAAGTTTTCACGGTATGTCTCTTGGCAGAACCTGTCCCATTCAGAAGTAAAGACACATTTGCCGCCAAGGTTCTCAAATGCCATTCGCATTCCCCCGATTCCGGCGCATATATCGCTGAACGTGAATTTGGTCTTTCCCGGCTTTGAGAAGTCAAACCTTACTGGAGGGCTCATTGTTTTGTTGGAAAAAATTCCAGGTTAAGCGTCCAGGTTGATCGATGGCGATCAAATTATCAGACAAGTTTTACCAAATTTTTTCATCCAGGCTCAAATTTTCTCTGAGATAGAAATTGCGATTGGAATAGGCTCCTTTCTTACTGCATGCTCCCAGAACTCCATGACAGTCCAGCCCTCTTTTCTAAGCTCTGATTTTACCTTCTTTCGCCTGTCCCTGTTTCTTGCAATCTTGTTTCTCCAGAATTCAGTGTTTGACTTTGGCTCAGAATAGCATCTTGGGCATCCGTGCCAGAAGCATCCGTCAATGAACACTGCAACTCTCTTAGACTTGTTTGAGATGTCAGGTGTTCCAAAAACTGTCCTGTCATGAATCCTGAATCTCTTGCCAAGTGCCCACACAAGTTTTCTTACTTGCAGTTCTGGTTTTGTGTTCTTCGACCTGATTGATGACATTATGCGACTTCGTGTTTGCTTTGAGAACTTGTCTGGCAACGTACTGGTGTTCTTAAAGGAATATTTCAGTTAATCTAATGGATTTTTCTCTTTCTTCTGTAGTCTAATGACGGATAGACATCTGCCAGCGTATCTGCAGTGTCAATTCTTGATTTGGTTGTGTACACTGTTCCGTGTGCATTGTGGTGCTCCCATTTTGGATCATATGGGATTTCCTTTTTGAGTTTCTTTGGCGAGCCTTTCAAAATCAATGTTGATTTTCCTGTTTCTGGATTGTATTCTATGTGGTCAACCTCTCCCATGTGCGTTATCGCTGCAACAGGATGCTTGACAAACATTGCAATGTATTGTATGGTGTAATACTTTTCAAAAGCAATTTTGATTTCCCCCCACCTACGTTCCTTCAAAAACATCTTTTCCATGTTTTTTGGAGTTGCTGATGTCAGTATGGTGTCAAAAGGCTTTACACCAAAGCTTCTGCCGTACTTTACCACGGACTGCTCATCAATTCTGCAGTTCACCCCAAACATGGATTTCTTTCCTTTGATTTTTTCAGCAATCTCTATCCCGTCTTTTACTATGGAGAGTATTTTTTTGGCAATTCCAAGTGCAAGCAATCCTGAACCCAACACTGCTATTTCCGAATCTTTGATTTGATGGTACAGAGATTCAATGTCTACGTAATCTGTTAGCGGTACTAACGGGGAAAGGTCGATGGAATTGGCCCCTTTTGTGACTCTTCTTATCTTAAATGATTCTATTTTCTTGTCTTCGACCATCTGGTACAATATGTCGGTAATTTTTTTTGCACTATCGGGATCTGCGCTCTTTACGCTTGCCTTGAAATTGCTTGCATCGTCTGAAATTTTCATATATTACTACATTCATTTGATACGAACTATTTTAACAGTTTTAGAAAATGTCACCAAAAAGGGTATTAACATCAGTACCGATCCCAAACTAATTGTCAAAACAAAAATCTCAAATCAAACTCACGAAACACTCCATTCTTATTAAAAACACGCCTATTGAAGCTGCTGGGGGGTTCACTCATCAGTTGTATAACATGGTAGACGAACGGGAACTGCATTCAGTCTCCATCAAGGATGCCCGAAAGTCTCCTCATTCGGTGGAAGTCTTCTTTGAGGTGGTGGTGGAGTATGGAATCCCTTATGTCTTGAGCAAAGTCACGGACATTCCTGCAAATCATGTGTTACGAAAAATAATAACGTCTTGGAAGAAATGGAGAAAGAAAAATCCTCAAAAAACAATGGACATGTTCATTGATGGTGAATCAATAGAATAGCACTCTGTTGACCTTTAAGAGTCAATCAATCACCAGCACCAAAACAAGAAACAAGTCTTTGGCTCTTCCGTTTTTATCTCATTGATTTTGCTTTCCAAGAAAAGTTTTTCATGCTAGTTTGCATTTTGAGCAAAGCCATCTATTTCCTTGATTAACGGCTCGGATTTTTCAATCATCTTTTTAGAGTACTCGTATTTGAAAAACGCCTTTTGGTATTCCTTCTCTGAGATGTATGATTCTCCCTCCTTCTGGGTCCATTCTGCGTTTGCAAGGTATGTCTTTGCCTCATTTAGCGAATTTTTTGCCTTGTCTAGCTCGTATTTGGCATTTGGACTTGCAAAAGACAATGACTCCAGATAGTCTTGCTTTTCATAAATCCAGGTTTTTGCAGATTCAATGTTTTGGTTGACAATTTCTTGTGAGGAGACTGATTGGACTTGGTATGGCATTACAACTGAATCAAGCAGTTTTGATGCATCAATCCTGTCAGATAACTCAGATGCACTGGACACGGTTTGTCCAGTTGCGGGAAGGAAAGTGAGGGAAACTAAACTTTTAAAATTACAAAATTTGTACAATTAATTCTCTCATAGGGACTTACAATTTTAGTTCAAAACCCACTAGTAACACGGAGTTCCATTTTGCTAATGTAAAAATGATTAAAAAACAAAATATTGTATTTTTGATTAGATTTCTTCTATGGTTATCTTGACTTGGCTCCCTTCATACCTCTCAAATTTCTTATGTAGTCTTTTTGGGACAACAATAACTCTCATGTCTCCTTGATGTGACACTGTTGCGACAAACTTTGCTATCTCTGTCAAGATTAGCAGATCTATTACATATAGCTAAATATATGACGCTATATTAATATAGTACACTATATCATACTATATGAAATAATGAGTAATTTCTTGATAAAATGCCGATTTTTGTGTGATTTACTAATTGTGCGAGGTCTGTAATGAATCAAAGATCAAATCACAAACAGATGCTCGAAAAAACCACTGATGATTGGTATGATGGTGATCAGACTGATAGTTTTTGGAATGCGTATAGAACAATATCTTACAAATTCAAGGGTGATGACACGATAAACACTGTAGAACTTACCCGTTTTCAGTATGAGAATTTCAAGACACTCCCAGTAGTAGAATATTGCAAGATTGAGGTGTCACGTCCTAAAATATTTGGGCCATCTCTGATGGGGGCAGGCACATCATGAAAGACATTCCCTTGTGGGAAAACGAAGAGAATCTCTTGGAGGTCAAAATAGGACTGCCTGGTATGATTGCCAATACTGCTGGAGGACGTACGGGAAAGCTGATGATTACCAATATGAGAATAGTATGTTCTTTTCCTGGGTTGGGATTGTTTTATGAAATGCCACATGACATGATAACTAGCTTCAAATGGGACTCGGGATTTTTGAGGGGCGGAAATTTCAAGATAACCTGGTTTGTAAATCAACAAAGTGCCCAAGTACACTATCAGACAAACCACAAAAAGAAAATTGTAAAGTTGCTTGAAAAAATGCCGTACTATGACAAACCGGCAGTTCTAAAACCATGGCCTGTCCAAACCCAAGAAAACAGAGTTGACGAGAACAACCTGACAGGCATTTTAAAAACCAGATATGCCAAGGGAGAAATTTCCAAAGAGGAATTTGATGAAATGAGAAAAGACCTGGAATGATCTTTGATTATTTTCTTAGACTATCAAACCCCCAAAACTAATGCTGATCCTAATTAAAAAAACTGAAACTGAAAAACAAAGATATGGTATATTGCGAATAATTTTCTTCAGAAATAAATTTCCTTAAAATCTGTAATTATTTTATAAAATAATATTTTGTGTATGTAATTTACTGAATTATGTTAATAATCTGTTATTTTTAGAAATGCTAGCTAGTAGCTAAAGGTATCATATACTATGTTGTAGTGGTTTGTAGTTGTTTATGGTACTCCATGTCACTCTGTATGTTTTGGATATTGTTGATAGTAGTATATTGCGAATAATCTCTGATTTAGAGTGGTTTTTAAAAGATTGAAATAATTTCACAAAATCAAATATTTTATGTGCATTTTTCAATATAATACCCATAATCCATTAAAATTAGCGATTGAGACCAAGTGGAACAATTCCATGTTGTCACAAATGAACAATTGACTAAATTAACAAAAACATAATGCCTTTTTGTACTTAAAAATAGATTAAACTTGGATTGTATGTCTGAGTCTGAAATCTTGTATTATGCAATTATTAAAAAAATCAATGTCAAAGACAACAACACTACAAAAATAACGATTCCAAGAGAAGCTATACTGGCTGCAAATGCTGAATCTGATTATTACACAATCGTCTCCTACTCAAACAGGATTGAAATAAGGCCGTATGAATTAAAATTTGCTGGCCAGAAACAGGATTGAATTGTTCATGTGTTGTGTCTTGTGAGGTTGTCTATTTCTGATTATTTTTTGTCTTTTCTGAATGCATTTAGCTCTGCTCGCATCGTAATCATCTCATCTTGTATCTTTTGATAATCTTTCTGCATCTTTCTTGCAAAGAATTCTTCCTGAAGTCTTGTAACTGTTAGTTCTTTTTGTTTTTCTAACAATTCGTCAACTTGTTTGATCTTCTCTTCAAACTGCTCTCTTTCTTTCTTTTCTTGTTCTTCTTTTTCTATTGAAGCCTCCAAACTTAGTGGTTTTCCACATTTTGAACAGATCTTTGCATCATGAGAATTTGAAATATTGCAAATGTGACACATTTTTGGTCTGCTTACGATGTCATCGTTTTTGTTATTTGAAATTCCATAATGCTTGAAAATTGCTTCCTCTACATCTGAGTTCATCATGTGTTCATATCTGTCTGGCATCTTGGAGCCTGATGACCACCCATACCTCTTCTTTTGTAAGGACTCTGTAAGAAACATTCCTGTTTTTGTAGCTCCTGTGTGGCGGAATAGATTTGGCCATACTCTCTTGTGAATTTGAGCAATATCACAAATTCTTTGCAGTCTTTTTCTCATTGCAGCATATGACCAGGGCTTTCCAAATTTCTTTTCATCCATTGCAATCCATAATGGTGCCTCCGGATCAGAACTGTTTGGATGTTTGTCAAAGTATGATGCCAAGTCTGGCACACATTCAATTACTCTTACTGGTCTTGGACCTGTCTTCCCATCAACTACGATTACAGCTCCTTTGTCATCAAACTTTACATGCTTTATCTGCCGACTCAATATTTCTCCTGGTCTGCAAGCTAAATCTGAAAATGTATGAACAAATGCCCTGTCTCTGAGATTACTTCCGCATGCCTTGAGCAAAGAATTTTTTTCTACTTCTGTGATTAACATATCTGCAGTAAGATTTTCTCTGGGTTTCTTGACTCTAATCCATGAAGTTTCAGTTGGGTCTCCTACTTGTTTTTGGTCCCTTGAACCACGCTTTAACCATCTGTAGAAATTTTTTAGAATTTTTTTGTGGTCTGCAGTGGTATTGGTTTCCTGACCACTCTTGCTGAATTTCTTGTTAAAGTTGTACACCAATTCTTCAATGTCTTCTTTATTGGTATCTTCCCAATCCTTGTTTAGCATTCTTGAAAGTGAAAGTATTGTTCCAAGAATCTTTGAGCGTCTTGCATCTGATAATGATTCATTTACCAAGACGCGGTCAAATTTTTTGATAACCCTTACATTGTTGTCACTGAGGTCCTTTTCCATTAATGCAAAAGTTCGTGTGATAATTTTGTCATAATCGTATATTCTTATCTTGTCTTGTTTGGAGCCTGAAATCTGCTGTTTTGACATTGCTATATTGTATAGCCGTGGGGGGATTTAAACCAGAATGATAATGCTCCCACCGGGATTTGAACCCGGGTCACAGCCTTGAGAGGGCTGTATGCTTAACCGGACTACACTATAGGAGCTTAATCCAAAACAATCTATGTCTCAATTTAAAGGAAAGGTTTTGACTTTACATGAATTTGTTAAACTTTGTGAGTTTGGCAATTTATAGAAAATCTAGTAATATCATTTCATATGGATTTGAAAAAACTTGCTCAAAGACTAGAGTTATCTGATTTTCCTGTGGGTCTAGGTGGATGTAGAATTTCTGAAAACTGTTTTGATTCATGTGCATATGATATTGTAGTTTTTGATGACAAATCAGAACCTGATCAAATTATACAAATTGATAATGAAACTGTCGTTCTTTATCATGGTACATTTTCTGAAAACAATTCAAAAAAACTATTGCAATATGATAACATGCAAATTCTTCAAGATGACTCTTGGGAACTTCGTATGTTTCTCTCAAAAATCAAAGAAAAACGTCCATCTCTGTTTTCTGATTTTGCTAAAAATTCTTTGATTGAATCAATGTTTTGCTGCCAAAAAACTAAAGAAGCAATTGAGAATTCTGATGAATTTGCTCCTTGTTGGCAAAAGTGTGCATCATTTTATTTGGCAGATGCCATCTCATCATTGAATAATCAGAGGTTAGGACCTACGCATCTACTTGACTCTTTAAGAAAATTAAAAAAAACTCTAATCAATGAACACATCTCTGTTGTAACTCAAACAGTTGGAATTGAAAGGGCCACACCTGTCTTACTTGAACGCATGACAAAGTCTACCATCGGATTTTCTGATATGGTTGAAAATAGTAATTCCCAAGTCATTCAAAAAAAGCATGACTATTTTTTACAAAATTCGATGATTTCAGATTGCTACTTTTATCTTGGATATCTCAACAAGGAAAATTTCATAAAAATCAAAGACACGCTACACAGAAATCCTGATCTTATTCATGTGCTAAAGACTGCATTTGATATTGAGGCTGATTCTAATGTATTGCTACAACAGGCTGATTTAATTCAAAATTCTTGCAATAGATTACTTGGAGCAGGCTTGGAATAATTCTTCCATCGTCTTGTACTAACCTTTTAAAATAAGTAAGATTATGGTTTGTCATGACAGATCAAGCATGTGGATGCGAAGCTGATAGCGGCGATCCTGATTATGCATGTGATTGTGCAATGCAAGGTCATTGCATCTGTAGTGCAGATTGCAAATGTAATACTGACGTTTGTAAAGAAGCTACTAAAGACATGTAATTGGATTATTCCAATTTTTTCTTTTATTTTTAAAATTACTCTTCGTCTTCTTCAAAGCCCCAAGATTTTACTAACTCTTTTTGGAACTTGTCGTTTTGTTTTGAATCAAGTGCAAATCCGCAATTTTTGTGGGTTGGTACAACATTCATTCCATCTAACTTGAATTCTACTTCATACAAGTGAACTTTTGGGCATTCACACATGTCTAACCAATCTCTAAATTTTCCTCTATATTTGCTTATTTGAACAAGGTTGAATAACGTTTAACTATCTCTTTTGATAATTTTTTTTAGATTTGAATAAACTGTTTACTCTTTCAATACTTTTGACTGTACTTTTAGGTACATTGATGATTCCTTCAGCATTTGCACAGATCCAATCTGGAGGTGTCGATAAACCTGGAACCTGGTATGTTGGTGAAGGTCTCAAACAAGGTGACTATTTTTCATACAATATGTGCCATGTTGACTACAAAGAATGTGCTCAATTTGGTCTTGATATGTGGATAAAGGGAGACAAGCAAGTTGGTAGCGAAACAAAGTGGTTAGCAGAAGTTGTAGTATATGATGGCAACAAAGTAATTGTTGGTGAAATGGAACTTGGAAAGATTGCACCTGAACCAACTGGCGGAAGTCCTGAATTGGGAGTATATCGTGGCGCATTCAAGTCTTCAGTAGCTTGGTTGTCTGCATTTGCTACATCTGATGGAAGTGCAGGTGGAAAAGGACCTAAAGCATTTAGTGCTACATCTTGGGGAAAGATTGGAAACATTGGTGGTGAACAAGTACTTCCAATGAAAATTGAAACAATTACTGTGCAATCTGGAACTTGGGATACTGTACAAATTGGATGGAAGACTGGTGGATATTCTAGTAAAGTTTGGATTGTAGATGAATTTCCATTTCCTGTAAAAGCACATACTTTGACACATGTCTCAGAAGGTATTCCACCAGCTGAATACAAATTTGAATTATTAAAATATCAAGAGAATGTATCTACTAGTCCATTTTCTGGAATTGTTTCAACTGTTGATACTTTTTCAGCACAAGGATGTGATACTAGCTTTGAAAGAGATACTCAAGTAAAGAAGGCCACCAAAAACTTTGCTTATCAAATTCATGTATTTTATGGACCTGAAGATCCTGTGCAAGGATGTGAAATGCAATGGCTAATCAAATTCATCAGTAAATTTGATGATACAGAATTTTTGAATCAAGTCCAATTTGATGTTCTGGTTGTAGATGATAATTTGACTCCGCTAAGATCCCTTGCTCAAGAAGAAGGCAGGCAATACCTCTATTCTCCATCAGGCCAGTATATTTTGGATATGGTAGTTAAGGAAAAACCAGGAACTGCAAATTATGTTATTTGGATTTATGGCTTGGCCCCTGAAGGACTTGTCCCATCAACTCAAGATGATTATTTGGAAATTCCTATTACAATTTATGGTGATGGAAGCACAGTAACTCCCCCAGTAAGCACAACTCAAAAAATCCCTGAATGGATTAAGAACAACGCTGGATGGTGGGCAGATGGCGCAATTGATGATAACTCCTTTGTTCAGGGTATTCAGTTCCTAATCAAAGAAGGAATTATGCAGATTCCACCAACTGCACAAGGAACTGGCTCTTCAAATGAAATTCCCTCTTGGATAAAACAAAATGCTGCATGGTGGGCAGATGGCGCAATTGATGATAACTCCTTTGTTCAGGGCATTCAATTCCTAATCAAAGAAGGAATCATGAGCATCTCTTCATGATTGTCTACATTCAAATTGTGAACTAGCTAAACTCAATTGAGGAAAAATGGTTGGACTTTTCAAGCATCCTAAACGTAAAATAAAAAAATTGATCAAAGATGGTGAGTATGGAGACGCAATAAAACTTGGAAAAAGTCTAGAATCTCAATATTCAGATGATCATGATTTTATGTTCATTATGGGCAGTGTCTATTTTTTAGTAGATGATGCAAAAAATGCATTACCATATTTTGAGAAAGCATTTGAGCTAGATGAGACTGACGTTGAGACACTAAAACTAAAGACCAATGTTCATTTGGCTTTGGAACAAAAAGACAAAGCCATAGAGTGCTGCAAACAAGTTCTAAAGATAGACTCTAAAAATTCTGAAGCCCAAGACTTGCTTGAAAAACTAGAAAACTAGTAGATTATTTCTTTTTCATCTGATATGCATTTTCCATTAACCAATCACAAAATGCTGTAACTTTTTCATCAAACTCAGTCCAGATGTGTACTGAGTGAGGCAAAATGTCTATCTTCCAGTTTTTCCCAAAAACTCTGACCCCTTCTTTGTTCTCATACATGTATGCATCTTCTGTTTGAACATCTCCTAAGAACTCCAATGCCTTTTGTTTGATTTGCTCTCTGTCTATTGGAAATCTCTTTCTTTCATAGTCTACGATCAAGCTCAAATCCCTTTTCCCATACATCTCAAATTCTTCGATTCTTCCTTCTTTTGGAAAATTCACAACTAGTTTGATGTTGTATTTTTTGCCTACCTCTTTTCCAATATCGACAATTCTGGTGTATCCCATTGCTGGGTTTTTCTTTAAGAGAAACCGAATCTGCGCCAAGTCCTTTTTCAAAGCATCTTGAAGATCTGCAATCAATTCTGAAAATATCATGATTATTTTGAAAAGAAATTCCTATTATAACCATTAATTTTTTCCCAGATTGGTTTTTTTAGAACTTTGGAATGGCTTAGGGTATGGCAATGCCGACTGATGACTCTATGAGAACTGGTGATGAGTCAGAGAGAACTACTGATGTGAACTCATATCAAAGGACATGCATGGACTTTATCGAAGATATTTCTCATGACTATGAGGCATGGGTTGATTATTACAAATTGCCTGAAGATGAAGATAAACGAAGAAGAGAAGGAATTCGTGCAACCATTACTAAAACAAACACTTGGATTGCAAAAGTAGCAACATCGATTCCAGCAATAGATGTTGTAATGAATGACGGTATACAAAAGATGGCAGAATCAACTGCTGGAAAACCTCTCCAAATTGGAGTCTTTGTAAACAAGACTGCAAGTTACACTGAGGCAAAACCTGGAATAATTGATGTAAATGTAAAAGCAACTGCAAGAAAAGGTAGGAAAGTTAGACTGGGATATCACTTCAAAGATGACCGATTTAGGATAGAATCAACATGTGGCGCATACTTGGATGAGACAAATCTGCCCCTAGATGATTTTGAATTTATGGATATACATCTAAAACTTCATGCAGAAAATGCAAAGCAGCGAGATGTCATATCATTTACGGTTACCATTTATGAATTTGAAAATGATGTTGAAACAGAAAAGCGAGGACTAAGTACTATAGTTCACATTGTTTGAATTCTATCTGACAGGTTCTACTTCCATTACTGGCTCTTCCAAGTAATCAATAAACTTGCCAGTGTTCTCTAGTTTTATTGAATTAATCTTTTCTAGATTCTCAAAAGAATTCATCTTCAAGTATCCTTGTGATGCTGTGTATAAAACATCATCGATGTAAAATGTTCTAGCATCTCCCATGCCGTAGTATCTTGAATCACTATCTGAATGAGTGATTGTTCCTTTGATGCTAAATCCATTTGTCTCATCTATATCAAATACATAGAATCCACTCCAGCGGTTGTACTCTGGTGCAAACATCTTTGAAGAAATTCCCTCCAAGCCCTTTGAATCGCTACTTATTGGAATTGAAAGCACGTTTCTTGTCTTATCAAAGAAGAATGCCTTGTGGTTGTGTAATGCTTCAGAATGACTTGACCTGTCTCCAATAATATAGTCATCTACAACTTTGGGGTTCTTTACATCTGCTACATTAAACAATGCAATTTTGACTCCCAATTGCTGAACTCTATCATTACTATCCACTTTGGTGTCTCTGCCCACTCCAATTACATGCTCTTCATCAAATGGATGCAAATAGTTTGAGAATCCAGGAATCTTTAGTTCGCCTAGAATCTTTGGTGTGTCAGTTGATAAATCGATTACAAAGAATGGGTCAATCTGCTCAAATGTTACCAAGTAGAGCCTATCGTCCATGAATCTTGATGAAAATATGCTCTCATCAGGTGCAATGTTTTCTAGTTCTCCAACTATGTTGAGCTGATCATCTAAGACATAGACTGCATTTGATCTGACTGTTCCTTCATGCTGAATGTAATACTCTATTGTGGTTGCAACTCTGAATCTGTCTCCTGACTCATCCATTGAGAACTGGTTAAGTAGTCTTCCTGGGACAGTTCCCTTTGCAACATATTCTATTTTGTCCTCATCAATTGAAATTTTATGAATGATTGTCTTTCTTGTTTCTTCTTGGATTTTTGCATCATACTCATTTAGCGCATCTCTAATTTTTTCAAATAATTCCTCTTTGTCTTTTTTGTCCATTTTGTTGTAAAAGTCTTGCATAAATTCAGAAATCTTTACCCATTGTTGGGATGAACTTAGTGATGAATCATTTTTGATATTGTTAATTTGGTTTTGAATGTCAATTGGCAATAGTGGAACAATTACTTCATAGAATCTATCTCGTGATGAGTTTTCATAGAATCCAAATGGCATGTTTTGCTGATATGTCACGTAGAAATTATTCTCTGAAACATAGAATGAGCCCGTATATCCCATAAGGAATGTCTCAGAGTTTACTGTATCTCCAAAGATATCAATTGCAGTTAATGTGTTAAAGTTTGAAAACTCTTCGACATTATCAAAGTAAAATGCCTCTGGTGTCATGATTCTAACAGAATCCTCCATTATTACTGGGAGTCTTGGGTGTTGGTGGTTGATGTGGCTATTTGTAACAAAATATGCATAGTCTCCAATCATTCGGGCATCTCTGAAATGACCATCAATTGAGTAGTCCTTGAGAATTGTTGGGTTTTCCTTGTCTGAGACATCTACAATCAATGCATGAGTAACTGGACTGTAAGATGGTCTTGGGATAAAGTCAAACTGTGGAATGATCTCTTCGTCACTTTGTCCGTTGTAAAATATCACCAATCTGTCACCGTTGAGGAACATGTTGTGAATGTATTGAGATTCAATGTCTAGGGCAATTTTTAGAATTAATTTTGCGTCTTTGGCAGGATACGCATCAATTATTGAAAGTGTATTTCTTGAAACAATATAGACATACTTGCCATCATTTTTGAGATAGTCTGGCTCATCAACATTTTGCACTTGAACATTTGTTGTTGAATACTCTGCACCTGACTGTCTTTTTTCCATCATCATTCCTGATTCAGGGACTGCAGTTGGCATGGCACTATCAAATGCCATTTCATCAACTGCTGCAAATGTTCTAATCATTCCATCACTGTATACTGTTCTAAACGTTGATGATGCCTCAAGAATTGATGCAAGATCTTCTTGTGATGATATTTTCTTTATGTCGTTTGTTCCTTCAAAAAATTCTGAAATTGATTTGTCTACATAGATAATTTCTGGTTCTGGTACCTCTGTAACTATTCTTGTTTGTGGCTCTTGGTCAAATGTTACGGAATATGTGATACCTGCTGTTACTATTACCGAAATGGCAACTACAATTGGGATTATTATTTTTGAGTTCATTTTTATCATCTTTTTTTGTTTATCCGTTTTAGTGATTACTATTCTTTGGTAGTTTGGGATAAAAGGATTAGTGAAATTGAAATTTTACCAAAGAACTTACATATTCAAGATTCTCCCTATCAAATTTGATGTCAGCTGAAAATCCTGATGACGGACTAACTGAGAAAATCAAAATTCTAGCCACAGATGATGAAAAAATAAAGTCCTTTGGAGAACTGTTTACAAATGATTCTAGCCGTGAAATTCTGCAATTGCTCTTCAACGAAGAGTTGACAGCAAACCAAATTGCACAAAAGACCGACATCTCACTGCAACTGGTAAAATACCATCTTAACAAATTACAAGACTTGGGTGTCGTAAAAATTTCAAAGATTGAAAAAAATTCAAAATCTCAAGACATGAAAGTTTATTCTGCTACAAAATTTAGTATTGTAATTGTTCCTCCAAAACTATCTGAAAAAACTAAAGAAAGCAAACTACTTGTTCGCTCATTTAGACACATCTACAAGGTAGCTGGACTTGCTATTGCAACTGGAGTTTCAGGATTATTGTCACTATCTCAACTGCAAGAAAAATCAATTCCAGTAGATTCCTCAAAACAGTTTGCTGCAACTGAAGACATGTCTAAGCGTCTAGAGTCAGGTGATGAATCTGTTGCTTCTGTCCATGTGGGAGAGCCTGAATCTATTGCTTCTGCTCCTGTTGCCGAATCACAATCACAGGATTTTGCACCACGAAGTTTAGAAATTACTGAAGATGTAATTGATTCTGGTGTAACTCAGATTGATTTGTTTATACCATTTGTAGTAATTACAGTAATTCTTGGCGGATTGACTGCATATTATTTGTGGAAATTTAAAAAATCTAGTTAGTCTAGAGTAACTTCTATTGTTACTCTTTTCTCTTTTGCCCTCTCTTCGCCAGGATATTTTAGCTCAGAAATTTTTTTGCCCAACTCTTCATCTGCAACTAGTTTTGCTTTTCCTAAAAAAACAGAATCATTGTATTGAATTTTTACTTGAGGATTTGCAATTACATTTTGAAACCAATCTCCATCTGGTCTGTGTCTTGAAAAATAGATTTTTCCATTATAGTTTACAGCCCTTAGCATCACTGCATGCTCTTTTCCTGTCTTTCTTCCCTTTGTTACTAGAACCGGCCTAAACAAGTCCTCTGTAATCTTCATGCGTAATTTCTTTCTGTCAAGTAATTTAACCCCATTGCTAGAAATTTCTGATATTTGGTATGATAAGCAAATCTGAACACCTCAATCCATGTCCGTAAAACTAGAAGGAATGCCATCAAACCTGGCTACTGCAGATACCTTTACTGGAAAAAAAGTCATAGATAGAGAAGGAATAGAGTACGGCAAAGTCAAACACATTCACATCAATCAAGACACACTTACCGTATCTGGTGTTACAATCCACCAAGGATTCAACAAAGACTATTTTCTCTCAAATGATTACATTGACAAATTCTCTGAGGAGAAATTACTTCTTTGTAGACCTCCTGTCCGAACAGGAATTCCTGTAATTGATATCGATGGCCGCAAGATTGGCAAAGTAAAGAGATTGCACAGACATCCTGATACCAATGAATTAGAATCAATCGAAGTATCAGATGGATTGATGCATTCAAAGATCCTATCCAAATCAGAAATTTGGGGAATTGGAGAAAAAATCATTTTAAGAATGACCAAAGACGAATTCAAGGAACTTGAATAATCTCTTTTTTTAATTTCTTTTTTCAAAAATCACTTAGCTTTTCTTCGAACAGTTTTCACAAACAGGAATTCCTTCCTGAATTACTACATCTACATTTGATGAGTGACATTTTTGACATAACCCTTTCATGAAGAATACTCTCAAATCACTCTTTAAATTTTTTTATGAATTAGTAATTGAATACTTAGCAATTTATAATTGAAAAATGCGATCTATGTGTTGCATTCCATAGAGACAAAATCACTGACAAAATCATTTGGTGATGTCATTGCAGTAGACGATATCTCATTTACTGTTGAGAATGGTGAGATCTTTGGATTTCTTGGACCTAATGGGGCAGGAAAAAGCACTACTATGATGATTCTAACAACTTTGCTAAAACCTACATCTGGCCAAGCTTTGATTTCTGGATATGATGTAAGAGTTGATGCAAAAAAGGTCAGAGAAAATATTGGATATGTTCAGCAAGAGACTACAGTAGATGAATATCTTACTGGACGAGAAAATCTCTTGTTACAAGCAAAACTAAACCACATACCAAAAAATGAAATTGATTCTAGAATTGATGAAGTTTTAGATTTAATTGAATTATCTGACAAACAAAACGAGCCAGTTGTAACTTATTCAGGTGGTATGAGAAAGAGACTAGATATTGCTGGTGGATTGTTGCATCGACCAAAGGTTTTGTTTCTTGATGAGCCAACAGTTGGGCTAGATATTCAGACTAGACGGAAAATTTGGGAATATATTAAAAAAATTCATGACGAGTTTGAGATGACAATATTTCTTTCAACCCACTACATGGAAGAGGCTGATCAACTCTGCGATAGAATTGGAATAATTGATGGGGGAAAAATTCAGGTGATAGATTCACCTGAAAACATGAAAAATGCTATGGGAAATGAAGTGATCTCTATTGTGACTGAGGATGATTCCAATAGGGACTCTTTCATATCTGAACTCAAAAAAATAGAGCCTATTAACAAAATTAATGAAGACAATTTCAAACTCACTTTGTTTGTATCAAATGGAGCTGAAGTTATCCCCAAAGTATTTCAAATTTCATCAGACATTGGAATCAAGATTACTTCTATCTCATTGACCCAACCCACACTTGATGATGTATTCATATCTTATACAGGTCATGAGATTCGAGACGATGATGTAACGTTTAATCGAAAACGAGAACACGCAAAAATGAAGAGGTTACGTGCATGAATACTTTGATGTGTGATACCTATACAATTTTTTGGAGAGAACTAAAACGATACAAAAAATCCCGCAGTGGTGTTTTAATTCGATTAATACAACCTGCAATCTGGATTATAGTGATTGGAAATACGTTTTCAGGAACTCAACCACTAATTCAATCAGTTGGTTTTGAAGGTGAGTACATTGAGTTTATGGCACCGGGTGTCATTATTCTTACTGCAATTTTTACAAGCATCTTTGGTGGTGTCAATACCTTGTGGGATAGACGATATGGTTTTATGAACAAGGCACTAACATCTCCAATTTCTCGCTCTGCAATCGCACTGGGAAAAATGTCTGCAATATCTCTAATTGCAGCTCTGCAAGCTAGTTTGATTCTGGGAATTGCTTTGGCAATTGGTGTAACGTTTCCAAATCCAATAATGATTGCCCCGATTATGGCAATTGTAATTTTGTTTTCTCTAGGATTTTCAGGAATCTCTGTGATGGTTGCAGCTACTGCAAAGTCTCAGGAGACCTTTTGGGGTGTAATCAATTTCCTTGGAATGCCTTTGTTCATGCTGAGTCCTGCACTGTTCCCCTTGGAACTGCTTCCTGATTGGCTTGCAACAATTGCAAAACTCAATCCTGTAACCTACACAGTTTTGCTTGTAAGGGAGATGATGACTGGTGTTTCTGAGGGAGGGGTGTCTGTATTGCTTAGCCTTGGAATTATCTTTGTCTTTGTATTGGTGATGGTTGGGCTTGCAAGCTATGTGTTCACGCGTGAAGTAAACAAACCATTTTGAGATAAAGTTGACAAAAAATCAAACTATTGTTAACTCTGTTGATCTTTGAGAAATTTTGAAACGACTATCTGTTGACAACAATACCTGCACTTGTAGCAGTCTTTTCTGTAATATTACTATCTAGCACTTTAACTCAATACTCTTTTGCTTTGGGTGACTATGACTTTATTTTGGAATGGGGGGAATTTGGAATATACACACCTGGATATTTTTCATATCCTGAATTTATTGCAGTTGATGAGGACGGAAACTCTTACGTCAGTGATTTAGGAAATAAACGAATTCAAAAGTTCTCAAGTGATGGTCAATACATTACTCATTGGGGACAGAGCGGAAAACTGCCTGGTGAATTTCATTACCCATCTGGTATTGCAATAAGCGGTGATTTAGTTTATGTTGCAGACCAGAGTTTGCATAGAGTTCAAGTGTTTACTATGAATGGAACCTATGTAGATGGATGGGGCAGCAAGGGAATTCATGATGGAGAGTTCAAGTATCCATATGGCATTGCAGCTGATTCAGAAAGTGTCTATGTCGTAGATACTGGCAATCAACGAATTCAAAAATTTACAACTGATGGGGAATTTGTTTTATCATTTGGAACTAGCGGAATGGGCCCAGGACAATTTCTTACAGCAATTGGAATTGATGTTGATGAAAACGGTGATGTCTATGTAACTGATAAAGGCAATCGCAAGATTGAACAATTTGATTCTAATGGAAATCACATAAAGTCATATCAGTTTAATGGACTAGACTATGTATTTTCCCCTGAAGGAATTGCAGTATCTCCTGAAGACAAAGTTTTTGTTACAAATTCAGATAATAACAAGGTTTTGTATCTTCACCTAGATGGTGATTTGCGTTTAGATATCTTTGAGAAGAACGGTCCGTTATCTCAAACCTTTACTAGATTAACTGATGTTGCATTGGGACCAAACGGAGAATTACTGGTAGTAGATTCTGCAGCACACAAGGTAAAATCATTTGAAACTCCCTTTTACTCAGAACCTGCGATAGTTGAAAAAGTAGAAATCATTGCACCTGAAATAACTGAAGATTACACCTTTGATGATATTGATCCTACGATCATGGCTCCAAGTGATATGAAATTAGAGGCAACTGATCTATTTACACCAGTATCAATCGGTGATGCGATTGCACATGATTTTCATAGTGGGATAAAGGCAATTTTGAATAACGCTCCTGAAGCATTCTCTTTGGGTGTAAACAAAGTCACCTGGATTGCATTTGATTATGCCGGAAATACTGCTGAAGATTATCAAATCATTACCGTCTTTGCATGTGGAAATGTTTATTCTGACTATAACATGGTAGTTGGCTCCGATGATGGCGATTATCTAGAGGGAACTGCTGCAAATGATCTAATCTTTGGACTAGGTGGAAACGATGTGATTAGCGGTCTTGAAGGAGATGACTGTATCTTTGGTGGGGACGGCGATGACATTATCTTTGGAAATGATGGATCTGACACCATTAATGGAAATGGTGGACATGACATCCTCAAAGGCGAATCAGGATATGATGTGATTTATGGCGGTTCAGGCTCTGATGTGATTGATGGTGGTTCTGAGAGTGATAACTGCTATGACTCACAAGAAAGCATCATTCTAAATTGTAATGACTAGAATTTCTATATAGTTAATAGAGTGATCTTGTTTTCCCGTAATCTATGATTGCTATTTGTAAATAAATTTCAAAACATGTTCTTTCAATGAGAAAACAAATAACATCAATACTTTTGATCGCAACATTAGTTGCTATCGTACCACCTCTTAATGCAAATGCCGATTCTATGCCTGATGCCCCAGATGCAAATGTTGAATTTAATTTGACAGGTGCCGGTGCAACATTTCCCTTTCCACTCATTGATTTGTGGAGAGTTGAATACAACAAAATTTACAACAATGTAAATCTCAACTACCAATCAATTGGAAGTGGCGGTGGAATCAAACAGCACATTGAAAAAACTGTAAACTTTGCAGCATCAGATAAACCAATGAGTGAAAAAGAAAGAGATCTAGCTAAAGGAACATTACACATCCCTGAATCAATTGGCGGTGTAGTGCTAGTTTACAACCTTCCTGAAGTCCCAAACAAAGGACTAAAACTGACTGCAGATGTTGTAGCTAAAATCTTCTTGGGAGAAATTACAAAATGGAATGATCCTGCAATTGCTGCAGAGAATCCAGGTTTGAATTTGCCTGACAAAGAAATAGTTACTGCACACAGATCAGATGGTTCAGGAACAACTTTCATCTTCACAGATTATCTAACAACTGTAAGCCCAAAATGGGATGAACAGATAGGTAAAGGAAAATCTGTTCCATGGCCTTCAGGTCTTGCTGCTGCAGGAAATGAAGGTGTTGCTGGAATTGTAAAATCAACTGCTTACTCAATTGGATACATTGAACTTGCATATGCATTCCAAACAGGAATGAGTTTTGCATTCATTGAAAATGCTGACAAAAGTGCATTTATTGAACCAACATTAGACAGCATCTCTGCTGCATCTAGTGGTGTTGCAAATTCCCTACCTGCAGCTGAAGAAAGCTGGGTTGGAGTATCTCTAGTAAATGCACCTGGTTCAGATTCATATCCACTTGCTAGTTTCACATACCTACTTGTGTATGATGATCTAAAACCAGTTACTAAAAACAAAGAGCAGGCAAAAGCAGTCATTCACCTTATTCACTGGATGATTACAGATGGTCAGGAATTCTCTTCTAGTCTTTTGTATGTTCCACTAGCTGACAAAGTCAAAGAGATAGGAAAGCAAGGACTATCCAAAATAACCTATGATGGTGAAGTACTTTGGGATTATCAGGCATCTGCAGATGGCGGTGCATTAGAAATTCCAAAATGGATTAGAGATAACGCAAAATGGTGGTCAGAAGGACTGATAACTGATCAAGACTATATCAACGGACTACAATTCCTAATCAAAGAAGGAATTCTCAAAGTCTAAACTCTTTTCTTTTTACTTTTATTTTTTGAAACTTGATATTACAAATTTTTATTCTAACTTCTTAGACTGATATTCAAAAAATTTCTCTATATAGCATTACGATGGCTATCTATTGATATATTCTAATTGGATAGAATGAGGATCTAGCTTATAGATAGAATTTCATTTTGATATTCAATGACTATCAAAAACGTACAAAACATTGCAGTGTTTAGCATTATTGCAACAATTGCTTTTGCTACTTTTGCAACTTCTAGTGTATTTGCAGAAGAGGATAGAAAATACAAAATGACTGGTGACATTACTCCTGTACTTACCTTTACATTTAGAGATGGAGTTGAAGTGTATTCATTTCCTGTCTTTAATATGGGTGAAAATCTCATAAGTGATT
The DNA here is from genome assembly GCF_000875775.1 of Nitrosopumilus piranensis. Classification (NCBI taxonomy): domain Archaea; kingdom Thermoproteati; phylum Nitrososphaerota; class Nitrososphaeria; order Nitrosopumilales; family Nitrosopumilaceae; genus Nitrosopumilus; species Nitrosopumilus piranensis. The sequence continues at coordinate 1,427,914 of NZ_CP010868.1, read as the reverse complement.
CAGGCGTATCCTTCTCAGTTGAAGGAACTGTTACCAAATCACCATTGTTGCACGAAGCAATGGATCAGGCATACAAATACAGATTCTCAAACAACGCATTTGATTATCAAATGAAATACTTTGACGTAGATGCGGCTTTTATTAAAGAAGGCAAATCTATCATGTCTATAGATTATAACACCTGTAGAATTGACAACTATCAAGTTGAAACTCTGGATTCCAACGACTATGAAAGCTATTTCAAAGATGTTGGATTTGCAGTTGTAGATAAGATAGACTTTGTATGTAGCGGTGTAGATATAGATAAAAAATTTGTAAAACCTGCCGTATCATTTACTGATTTTGGTGATTCTGGATTCAAGTTTGCAAAGGACACAAAAACTTTTGTGACTTTTATGTATGATAACGGTGCAGAAAAAATTCAATTTCCTGTGTTTAACCTAGTTTCAGCATATGAAGAATCTCAAGAGAATGTTATTGCAGAGTTTAAAGTGGAAGGTGTTTTAGAATATTATCCACTACTATACAAAGCAATTAAGAATTCAAAAGATGTCTCTGGAATGACATATGCATCAAATATAGACTTTGATGCTAAAGTCGAGTTTACTAATGGTGAGGAGACTTTGAGAGGATTCAATTTCAGAGAATGTGTTGTAAGTGATGCTAAGATTGTTACAAAGGCTGACAAAGAAGAAGGCTTTACCGGAAAAAGTGGCTTTGCTGTTGTTCATCAGTTAACCTTTACATGCTCTGGTATTAAGCCCATAAATTCAAACTTTGAAAAACTGTATGGAGATACTCCTATCTGGAAAACCTCCCAACTTTCAAATGTTTACATGGAATCTTTGCAAAATACTGATCAAGGACTAGATGTATTTACAACCTTTACCTTTGCAAACGGCATTGAGACAATAGAGTTTTCAATGTTTAAGCAAAGTGAAGTGTTGACTGCAACTGAAAATGTAAACAATGAAAACGGTAACACGGGTGTTGCTGCAGAAAAGTTTACAAGAAAAACTGTAGCTCCTACCTTGGAATTGCGAGGAATTGTAGGTGATTATCCAATGCTGTATAAGCATGTAGATAACAATCGTAAGATTCAAAGTGTTGCAGGATCTGCACTAAAAGATCTTGTAGACATTGATGTAGAAATTGTTTCTAATGGTGAAGTAGTTCGTGGATTTAACTATTCTACTTGTAGAGTAACTGATTACACTGTTGAAACAGATCCAAACAACGAAGAGAGCTACATCAAAAATAAGTTTGCATTAGAAAGCATCTTTAACTTTGAATGCCAAGGATATACTCCAAACAATCCAATCTACGATGCAATGTTTGAAATCGAATCTGCAAACAACATTAGTTCTGCAGACCTAAGAAATACCCAAGACTGGGGTAAAGGCTTCTACGTTCAGTAGATTCTTTTCCTTTTTCTTTATTTTATCAAATTGTTGCTAAATGATTTGCATTACAGCTAGCATATCCTGCAATATCGCTAAAATGTGCAGTCAACCAGATGTATGCATTTGCAACTGTTGATGAATCTACAATCCCTGCATGCTTCCAACACAATACTTGAGAGAACCACTCTATCACTGTGTAATTATAGCGATAATATGTTAAATCGTATTCCATCGTAATATTTTTGACAAATTAGATAGTTTTTATCATAAATTCAAGAACTTATGAGTAAATTTTCCTAAAAATTACTCTTCTATGATTATTTTTTGAATATTTTCATCTATGGCTACTTCTGCAATATCTCCTGAATATTCTGCAATTCTTCTCAGGTCTTGTAGAATGAATCTGATTGAAATGGAATTTTTGTCTGTATCTGAAACTTTGGACATTATCTGCCGTTCATCTTCAATCACATCTGCAACCTTCTGTGCAACCTTTTCGCCTTTAATGAAATCTTGATTTTGAACTGCCGTAATTGCTTCTTCAAATACTGTAAGGGATTCTTCAGATAGTCTTTTAATTTTATTGAATAACTTTGTATCTAGTTTTCCTTCGATGAATTTTTTTCTTTTTGCAACATGTGCTGCATGGTCTGCAATCCTTTCAATTCTTGTAACTACTGCTCTATACCCCAGACAATCTGATGGTTTTCTTAGTCCCATGTCTTGTAGTATGTTTTCATTTTCTACTGCTAATACCAGGTTACGTCTCATGTATAATCCAAATCTGTCTACCTCATCATCCATGTTTACCACTTCATCTGCGTGAATATCTTCTTCTTCATCAATACTCTCAACAGCTTCTCTTACCATATTGCTTGCCATAAGATACATTCTCTTGAGAGCTGTCTCAAATGATAATTCTGGAAGACGAGTTAGAATCTGAATTGAGATTTTCTCTGAACTAGATTCCACGATCTCAGTTCCGATCATACTTGTTCTAACTAATTCCCTGACATTTCTAGTGTGTTCTGTAGGAAGTCTGATTCCCTTTGATTTTATCTCAATGGTGTTGTATCCTCTAAGATATGCTGCAATTATTTTTCTTTTTATAGATTCACCTGATTCTTTTTGACTAGACGGAATGACTGCTATGGTTTTCCCCCCATTGTTGGTCTTTTCATTTGAAAATAGTGTTAATGATTGATTGGAATTCTTAACAATTGTAACGTTTTGCCCAACTTTGATCTTTAATTCCTCTATCCAGTTTTTTGGTAATGAAATAATGTATGTAGAGCCGCCACTGAGTTGCATACGTCTAGTTTGCTTTGAACTTTCAACGGTTTCCAATTGATTTCTATTTGGAAATTTTCCTTTTTACAATTTTGTTGAGGATCTATATAGAACTATGATGTTCTCATAAAATATGATCAGATCCTAGATAACATCACATTTACGCCCAAAATTGTGGGAAAGATAAAACTAAAATCTGAAAAATCTAGCAGACGACCAATCGCTGATAAAATCTTCAAAATTGGTGCAACCGTTGCGGGTGTTTATGTTTTAGTAATGGTAGTGTTATTGGTATTTCAATTATTTTCTGAATCTTATCCCATTTGGGAGGAAGAAGGATTATCTTTTATTTCTGGAACTGATTGGAATGCTGTAGAAGGTCGTGAATCATTTGGCGCACTGCCCTATATTTTGGGAACTTTGGTAACTGCTGCCCTTGCAATGATTATTGGTGTTCCGCTAAGTATTGGAATTGCGATGTTCATTTCAGATGCACCTGCAAAGATTGGAGGCCCTTTAGGATTTATTGTAGAATTGTTGGCAGCTGTCCCAAGTGTAATTTATGGACTGTGGGGTCTCTTTGTTTTTAGAATTTATTTCAAGGATTGGATTGAAACTCCACTTCATGATGTGTTTGGTGATTCTATTTGGTTATTTTCTGGAACTCCTTTTGGTTTGGACATCATTACTGCAAGTGTGATTTTAGCTATTATGATTATTCCAACAGTATCTGCTGTTTCTCGAGAAGTAATGAAGGCAGTCCCTCAACAACAAAAGGAGGCTGCATATATGCTTGGCGCAACAAAGTGGGAGATGTTCAAGCTTGCAGTATTTCCTTATTCAAAAACTGGTTTGATTGGGGCCTCTATTCTTGGATTAGGTAGAGCTGTAGGTGAGACAATGGCAGTGACTATGCTAATTGGAAATGCAACCGGAATTGCTGCAATCCCATCATCATTTTTCAAACCTAGCCAAACTATGTCTAGTATTATTGCAAATGAATTTGTTGAGGCATCCCCTGCATCACTTCATCTTCCCGCGTTGATTGGTGTTGCATTGGTTTTGTTATTAATTGCAATTGCCATCAATATTGTTGCTCACTTACTAGTTACTAGAATGCTCAAAGTAAAGGAAGGTGCGATTAACAATTGAGCACAACTAATGAAAGAAGACAAGAGTATCGCGCATTATTCAAACAAAATGTAGAGAAACGACTAGTCGTTGATAAAATTGTTAGAATTATTGTTTTTGCTTGTGTAATTATTGCAATAATTCCTTTAGGCAGTATTCTTGTTGAAGTTTTTAAAAATGGAATTGCTGCAATAAGCTATGAATTTTTAACTGCAACTCCTGGTGCAATTGGTTCCGGTGAAGGAGGAATTGGTCCTGCCATTCAAGGAACTCTGATAATTATTGGATTGTCTAGTCTGATTGGTGTTCCGATTGGTGTGATGTCTGGAATTTATCTCTCTGAATATGGCGACAATAAACTTGCTCGTACTATTCGATTCTTCAATGATGTGTTTATGGAATTCCCATCAATCGTTTTAGGAATATTTGCATTCTTGGTGATTGTATTGATTTTAGGACATTTCTCAGTTTGGGCAGGAGCGTTTGCACTGTCTTTGATTATGTTCCCAATAGTTGCTAGAACTACTGAGGAGTCTCTCAAAATGGTGCCTATAACATATCGTGAAGCAGGTACTGCCCTTGGACTTAAAAAATGGGTAATTACATTTAGAATTGTAGTTTCTGCTGCAAAAAATGGAATGATTACTGGAATTTTGCTTTCTGTTTCAAGAATAGGTGGTGAAACTGCTCCATTAATCATGACTATTTTGGGAAGCAGTCAATTCTTTAGCAGTATGGATGTTCCAATGGATGCGCTCCCATTACGAATTTGGAGATTGTCTTTGTTGCCTTATGATAGTGCGCAACTACAAGGCTGGGGATCTGCATTAGTCTTGATCTTCATTATTCTTGGAATCAATCTTACTGTTAGATACTTTTTTGCAAATAAGAAAAGAAAGAATGGATTATTCGGACAATTAATTAAGAAAGGAGGCAAGACTAAAAATTGACAGCATTGAGCGTTAAACCAACCGATATAGAAACACAGGTTACTTCTGATCCAACTATTACCGTTGATTCTGAAAAATATAAAATGATTGCTGAAAATGTCACAATCAGCTATGATGGTTTTGAAGCTGTAAAAAATGTCACAATGAAATTCAAAGAAAAATCTGTTACTGCCTTGATTGGACCATCTGGGTGTGGTAAGACAACATTTCTTCGTTGTCTAAACAGAATGCATGATATGACAAAAAATGCCAAAGTTGATGGTAAAGTGATGATTGATAATATTGATCTTTATGATAAATCAATTGATCCAATTTATCACAGAAGAAAAGTTGGAATGGTCTTCCAAAAACCAAATCCTTTTCCAACAATGTCTATTTATGATAATGTAACTGCTGGACTGAAACTAAACGGCGTTAGAGACAAAAAAATCCTTGATGAAATTGTAGAGGACTCCCTTAAGATGGCCTACCTTTGGGATGAGGTGAAAACTGATTTGAAAAAATCTGCAATTGAATTGTCTGGTGGTCAACAACAACGCCTTTGCATTGCAAGAGCATTGGCAATACAGCCTGAAGTGTTGCTTATGGATGAGCCTGCATCAGCACTTGATCCTATAGCCACCCAAAAAATTGAAGAGACAATTACTGAACTCAAAAAAGAGTATACTATCATTATCGTTACCCATAACATGCAGCAAGCAGTTAGGGTTTCTGATTATACTGGATTCATGTATCTTGGTGACTTGATAGAGTTTAGAGAAACAAAGAAACTCTTTACCGATCCTAAAGATGAATTGACTGCAAAATATGTTCAGGGTCAGTTTGGATAATGGCTCGTTTAATTGATCCCTCTTTAGAAAAACTGTCTTTTATTATGGCAGAGATGGGTGATATGGTAATTGAATCAATATCGCTTGCAATAGATTCGTATCTTGATGGGACAAACACGATGGATAAAGTCTTGGCATTATCTGATTCAATCCGCTCCAAATACTATGAAGTAGAAGACTTGACTTTTGACATGTTGCTAAAATTTCAACCAGTAGCTGACGATTTTAGATTGATACGTTCATCTACTGAAATATCTTACGCATTTTCTAGATTTGGTAGGTATGCCTATGATATAACACAAGTACGTGACTTGTTTGGAGATGTTTCAGAATGTACAAACGCATCACTAATTGAATCTACAAAAAAAGTAAAGCATATGATAAAAGAAGCAGTTATGTCATTTGCAGAACTTGATGTGAGAAAAGCAATTAAGATTCGTGAGGATGAAAAAGTAATTGATCAAATCTACAAAGACAGACTTCCTAAACTCATTGAATCAAACAACACCAAATGTGCTCTAGCTGAAGCATTACTCTTACGATATCTAGAACGTATTGGTGATCATGCTGTGTTTATGAGTGATGCAATTAACTACATCGTTACTGGAAAACACAGACCTAGTGAGGCTAGAATTGCATCTCATACAAAGTCTGACTAGGCGTACCTTGATTTTTATTCAACCAAAAATTGGCTGAAATATTCAAATGGAAATTCTAGAATTAATTCAAGCTAATCTTCTTACTCCAATAATTCTTTTCTTCTTATTTGGGATTATTGCTGCTAGAATAAAATCTGACTTGAAAATTCCTGAAGCAATTTCAGAATTCCTACCAATCTATCTCTTGGCAGCAATCGGTCTTCATGGTGGAATAGAGATGCGTAACACTGGATTTGAAAACATGTTGATTCCAATGTTTGTTGCAATTGGACTTTCATTATTATTTACATTAAATCACTATCAAATTCTCAGACGATTAGGAAAATTCAACATCTTTGATTCTTATGCACTCGCATCAACTTATGGTGCAGTTGGCGCAGTCCATTTTTCAGTTGGCTTGTCATTTTTGAAAAATCAAGGCGTTTCATCTGAAGGATATATTGCAGCAATCCTTGCAGTGCTAGAACCACTTGCCTTCATTTTAGCAATATTTATGACAAATATGGCAGTATCAAAACAGATCAAAGCAAAGAAGCAGTCTTTTTCAGATGATGATACTGAAATTGATGTTGGATTAAACCAAACAAAGACAAAACTCTCAAAAGTGCTACATGAATCCATAACTGGAAAAGCAATTGTAATTCTTCTAGGAAGTATAGTGATTGGTTATATCATAGGTAAAGATGGATTTGAGTCCATCAAGATTGTATTTGATGATATGTTTACTGGTGCAATAGTAATTTTCATGATTGAGATGGGAATCATTGCCGGTCAAAGGCTCGATGACATCAAAAAAGTAGGCATTTTCCTTACTGGTTTTGCTATACTCATTCCTTTATTCAATGGAATCATTGGTGTTCTAGTTTCAACTGCTCTGGGATTAAGTATAGGTGGTGCAGTAATGTTTGGATTGTTAATGGCTAGTGCCTCATTTATTGCAGCTCCTGCAGTTTTACGCCATGCAATTCCTCAGGCAAAACCAAGTTTGTATATCACATCTGCTCTGGGAATTACATTTCCATTTAACATTATTGTCACATTGCCGATTCTGTTTACAATATCAACACTTGTGCATACTGGAGAAGGAACGATAGACTTATTCAATTACATAACTGAGGTATTCTCATGAAACTGTTCAACGTTAAACTGCTTACAATTACTTGTGAGATTTTAGCACAAGAAAATATTATTGGGATACTCAAAAAACATGAAATCACTGGATATACAACTTATGAAGTTGATGGAAATGGTGCACGTGGTTTACGTGGACAGGGATTCAAAAATGAAAAAAATGTCAAAGTTGAAGTAATTATGAGAGAAGAAAAACTACCTGATGTTGTAGAAGAAATATCTCGAACCCTCTTTGCAAACTTTGCTATAGTGCTTTATGTTAGTGATGTTGGCGTGTTACGCCCAGAAAAATTTTAACAACAAGAATCATCTGAACATAAAACTGGAATCTTTTTGCTTGCGTTAGTAACATTTGAGATAAGTTCTGCAAGTTGATTACTTGAAATTGCATACATTGCCTTTTTTCCTTCATCTCTTGATTTTACAATTCCACACTTTTTGAGTGTCTTGAGATGATGTGACACTAATGGCTGATCTTTTTTTAATTTCTCTACAAAATCGTTTACGCACAGTTCTTTGTTTTTTTGTAATAATTCTAAAATCTCAAATCTGGTATCATCACATATGCATTTTAGTAGACTCACTCCATTCATATCAATCTAAATTTATATAAACTAATATTTATGTTAATGTATGGAAAATATCTTGTTTGTGTGTGTAGAAAATGCTGGTAGGAGCCAAATGGCTGAGGCATTTTTTCGAAAATATGCTCCTGCAAAATTTAACGTGATTAGTGCTGGCGTAACTCCATCTTCTCAACTAAATCCTATAGTTGTTCAAGTGATGAAAGAAGTTGGAATTGACATGACACAACAATCTCCAAAATCATTATCTAATGAAATGATTGAAACTTCTTCAAAAACAATCAATATGGGATGTATGGATAAAGAGTCATGTCCTGCATTGTTTGTAAAAGATGTACTTGATTGGAATATTTCAGATCCTAAAGAAAAATCAATTGATGATGTTAGAAAAATTCGTGATCAAATATTAAAAGAAGTTTTGCAGTTAATTGAATCTCTTGAGAAATAAACAATGGCTTACTCCAATTTACAAATTTTTACTGTTGAATTAATTGGAACTTTTATTCTTGTAGTATTTGCTACAGGTTCTATTGTTTATGATGCTGAATTCTTTAATGGGCAGTTGGGGATTCCGTTTGCTGCAGTAGCTCCATTTATTGCACTACTGATAGGCGTATATTCTTTTGGAAAGATTTCTCTTGCGCATTTTAACCCTGCAGTGACTATTGGATATTATATTACAGGACACATATCAAAAATTCAAGTTGTATATTATTTTGCAGCAGAAATTATTGGTGCGCTGCTAGGTTCACTTTTTGTTTTGCAGTTTATCGGAAACAAATCAAATCTTGGTGCCAATGCACCAAACTATGATTTTTCATTATTTCTAATTTTTCCAGTCGAAGTATTAGCTTCTGCAATGCTTATGGGCGTAATCTTCTATGTGGTGTATACAAAAGGATTGAGAGGATTTAGTGGCGTTGCAATTGGAGGTATTGTTGGATTGGATATTTTGTTTTTGGCCTTTATCTCAGGTGCATCGATGAATCCTGCAAGAGCACTTGCACCTGCTTTGTTGTCTGGTGCTGTGGGTGATTTGTGGCTATATTGGACTGCTCCTTTTGTTGGAACCATAATTGTGGCATTTTTGTTCAAGAAAAAATTTGAAAAACAACGAAGAGAAGAATTATAGAAAAACCATATCTTTCATAGTTTTCTTAGTTTTATCTAATCTAAAGACTCCTTATTTTAGTTCCAGTTGAGCCTATGATTTATGATGATATCATCTAATCTTGAGCGGAATCAAGCAATTTTACACCTGTGCCAAGACATTCTGGCCTCTGATGAGAGAATATTTTTTGTATCTTCTTTAAGCAAGAACGGTAAATCAACAGAGCTCCAATTTCGCAATGATAGAATCATCACAAAGATGTCAAAACAAGAGGTAGAGATGTTTTTCATGCAAAGAAGCTTACAAACTTCCCTTAGCAAAGAATTTGATGACCTTATTGGACCTCTAAACTATATTTGTGTTCAGAGGGAAACTCTTTTGGAATTTATCTTCCCTTATGCCGAAGGTCAAATTCTTGTTTTATGTGATTTAGATGTAGTTCCAAATTATGTTGCAAAAAAAATTTCATTTTTACTTCGAGATTTTGACTGGAGATTAAAGGAAACTCTTTTTGCATAATGCCTGATGAAAGTTGCCGTAAATGTGGAAATAAATTACAAAATCATTTAAAATGTTCTTCATGTAATATTGTTATCCAAGAAATTTGTTTTGAATGTGAGCAAAAAACATTACTTCGATTTCATGGATGTAACACTGAAATTTCTATAACTTCATAATTTTATGTATTTTGGTATTCTTTTTATATATCTTACATAAATCCTTTAGAAATTATTTTTAGATCTACTAAATAATCCCTTAACATGCAAAAAATCAAATGCACAAAATGTAGAAATAATGAAACTGAAATCTTGAGACGAGGAAAATTTGCTGAGGATGTATTATTCTGTCCTTCTTGCGATGATATTTGTAATAAACTTCAATAATTCAGTTTCTATATAGATTACACAATTTTAGTTTTTTACATAAAATAATTACAATTATGTTTTAACAAATTTCTTATTACTATTATCAATGACTGCTGCCCGCTTCCTTGAGCATGACACTTATTCATTTTCGAAAATCTTATTGTCGAAAGAAGTTGCAGACATTATAAAACAAGTTGTACGAGAGTCAACCCAGGCGATTCATCCAAGTTGCAATGATAGGGAGAACCAAAAGGGAACAAATCATGTCTGAAAATAGAGATAATCAATGTAGCCCTAATTGTTGGTGTAAAAAAGAAAGATCTGATGAATATCTTTATGCATAGTTTTATGCCTAAAAATTCTCAAAATTTAGGCTTTTACGAATAATAATAACCTAATTCAGACTATGATGTTGACAAATTCTAAACTCTTCTCAGATGCAAAAAAGGTGACTCCTTCAGGTGTCAATAGTCCTGTTAGATACTTTGAACCATATCCATTTTTCACAAAAAAGGCAGATGGCGCATACATCTGGGATGAAGATAATAGAAAACTAATTGATTTTTGCAATGGTTATGGTGCATTACTTTTAGGACATAGAAGAAAAGAGATCATCAACTCTGTCTCAAAACAACTAGCCAAAGGTACACTTTACTGTACTCCCACAGAATCTGAAACTGAACTTGCTAAACTGATCATTGGTAATTTCCCATCCATTAACAAAGTTCGATTAATGAATACTGGTGGTGAGGCCACAATGACTGCAATTAGACTTGCACGTGGATTCACAAAAAAGAAAAAGATTATCAAGTTTGAAGGATGCTATCATGGAGCTCATGACTCTGTTTTAGTAAAAGCTGGCTCAGGTTCTGCACATAACGGCATCTCAGTTTCTGATGGTGGATTAGATGAAGTCTCAAAGAATACTTTGGTAGTTCAATACAACAGCATTGAAGATTTGCAAAAAACAATTCAAAAAAATAAGGACATTGCTGGAGTAATTGTTGAACCAATTCTAGCTAACATGGGATTAATTTTACCTGAGAAAAATTTTCTATCTGACTTGAGAAAAATAACAAAAGAAAACAACATCCCGTTAATCTTTGATGAAGTTGTTACTGGATTCAGAGTTGCTCCTGGTGGTGCACAAGAACACTTTGGAATAAAACCAGACCTTACTACTATGGCAAAGGCTCTGAGCAATGGATTTACAATTTCTGCAGTAGGTGGCAAAAAAGAGATAATGGATTTGCTTTCTCCTGGAGGTAAAGTCTATCAGGCAAGCACATTTGCTGGAAATCCTATCTCTGTTAGCGCTGCAATTGCCTCAATTAAGACTATAAACAAACTCAAAAGCAAGCTATACTCTAAACTAGAGCGATTCAATCTCTTGTTTTCCACTGCTTTAGATGATATGGCAACTGACATGGGAATCCCCCATCAAATCAATTTTGCAGCATCAATGTTCCAGATTTTCTTTACAAACAAACCCGTAACCAATTATGAGACATCAAAAAAAGCAAATGCAAAGAAATTCCAAAAACTATTCAAAACTTTACTCAAACAAGGAATCTTCATTGCCCCATCTCAGTTTGAAGTTGTTTTCTTGTCTGATGCCCACACTGAAAATGATCTAAACAAAACACTTGATGCATATCATTTGGCACTAAAGTCGGTGAAAAATTGAAGTATGTGGTAGGGGCCAGAGGCAGCCAGTTATCTATCGCTCAAACAAATTGGGTCATTGATGAATTAAAAAAAGCAAATCCTGATGCAGAATATGAAATTAAAACAATTACAACAAAAGGCGATACTGATAACAGACCCTTATTTACAATAGACCAGAAAGGAATTTTTGAAAAAGAGATTGATAAGGCAGTCGCACTAAAGGAAATTGATTTTGCAGTCCATAGTCTAAAAGATGTTCCATCAGAGTTAGATGAGAATCTAATTTTAGCTTGTATCCCAAAAAGAGAAGCAGTAAATGATGTGTTTATCTCACCTGATGGATCTTCACTTGATTCAATAAAACCTGGTGCTGTGATTGGAACAAGTTCACTCAGGAGGGCAGTCCAAGTATCTAGAAAAAGACCTGATGTTACAGTTAAACCAATTCGCGGAAACATTGAAACTCGAATAAAAAAAATATCTGGAGACAACTATGATGCAATTGTTCTTGCAAAAGCAGGAATAACTAGATTAGGACTTGATGTAAAACACACCGAACTATCTACTGATGACTTTTCTCCTTCACCTGGTCAGGGAGCAATAGCTATTGTTGCAAGAGCTGATGATTCACAAACAATTGAGATGCTCAAAAGAATTGAGGACGCTGACTCTCGTTTGGAGATTGAGGCAGAACGTACATTATCTGACTTTGTTGATTCTGGATGTAGATTTCCAGTTGGTGCATATGCAAAGTCTAATGACTCTGATATTACACTAACAGTAACTGCATTTTCTGTTGATGGAAAGCAATCTCTTCACGTAAGCAAGACTGGTGATAAAAACAATCCAAAATCTCTTGGCAAAAGTGCTGGAGAAGAACTTCGCAAGAAAGGGGTAAATGATCTTGCATTAAATTGGAGAGAAAAAGTGGAGGAATGGAATAAGACATGACAGGAAAGGTGTATCTTGTTGGAGCCGGACCCGGGGATAGTAAATTAATTACACTTCGAGCAGTTGAATTGCTCAAAAAGGCAGATGTAGTTTTGTATGATAGACTAGTTAGCAAAAAAATTATTTCCATGATCCCTAAAAAAACTGATAAAGTCTATGTAGGACGGGCAGTAGGTGATGACACTACTCATCAAAATACCACAAATGATCTGATGGTAAAATATGCAAAATCAAAAAAGAACGTTGTCAGACTAAAGGGAGGCGATCCAATAATCTTTGGACGCGGTGGAGAAGAAGCAGAATTTCTCAAAGAAAACAAGGTAAGATATGAAATTGTACCTGGTATAACTTCAGGAATTGGCTCTGCCACTTATGCCGGAATTCCACTGACTCATCGTAAACATGCCTCGTCCGTTGTCTTTGTAACTGGTCATGAGGATCCTGAAAAGAAACAAGAGATTGTAAAATGGAAGAGACTTGCAAAGTCTGTTGACACAATAGTAATTATGATGGGGTTATCTCGAATTGATATTATCTGTAAACAACTGGTTGCAGGTGGAATGGATAAAAAAACTCCAGTTGCTGTAATTCAAAATGGAACTACTCCTAAACAAAAAATGATTAAAGGAACAGTCACAAACATTGCAAAAAAAGTTAAAGAAAATAAAATAACTCCTCCATCTAATATCATAATTGGTAAAGTTGTTGACCTGTCAGATACAATTGGGTGGAAATAATGCTTGATGGAAAGACTATAGCAATTACTCGCTCCAAAGATGATGCTGCTGAGTTTATTTCTCTATCTGAGCAAAATAATGCAACACCTATTGCATTACCAACAATTGAACTTGTCAGCAAAGGAGAAAAAATTGTAGATGAATTTTTAGAATCAGTAAAAACTTACAACCCTGACTATTCTGTTTTTATGAGTTCAAAGGCTGTAAAACTATTGTTTGATACTGCAAAACAATCTGGAAAACTCGAAACACTGCAATTAGCAGTAGCAAACACAATTGTGCTCTCTGTTGGCCCAAAAACCACTATTGCCCTTGAAGAACAAGGAATCAAAGTTAATCATCAGCCTGCAGAAACATTCTCCTCTGTTGGTATCGGAGAATTATTCACACAACTTACTGCTGTTGGCAAAAAAGTCATAGTTCCTAGGAGCGGTGCATCTACACCATTTCTAAAAGAACTCTTAAACAAAATAGGCATAGATGTTTTTGAAATTCACTTGTATGATGTTTGTGCATTCAGAGATACCACTCAATGGAATGGATTCAGAGAGCTATTCTCTCAAAACAAGATTGATGGGATTGTATTTACCAGTGCATCATCAGTTAGAGGATTCTTTGAAATTATGGAAAAAGATTATGATCAAAATACCTTGTTGGATAATCTTGCCAAACTATCCGTAGTTTCTATTGGACCGTTTACTTCCGACGAATTAAAAAAATTCAAAGTCAAAAATACAGTCGCTGAAGTCCATACTGTTGCAGGCGCATTTGATGCAATGAAAAACACTTTAACTATTGCATAAATTATGATCAAATTCTAATACTTTGAAATGTTTTTGAAATTATGGAATACGAAATAAAAAAGAAGATCCATATCACGTGTCCTCATTGTGAAAAACCAATAGAGACTGAAATTGAGATTGAGCTTGAAGTAGAAGAGAAGAAAAAGAAAGACAAGAAAAAGCACAAGAAAGAAATGAAAACAGATTCAAAAAAGAAGAAATCAAAAAAGTTCTATGATGAAGAACTTTAGCTCTGCCTATTTAGCTCTGCCTATTTTTCCTCATGTATTTATAATATAACGGGGTTATTTTACTCATGGCAACTGAAAACCTCGATATGGATTATTCAAAATATGATTTTAAGGACTCTACAGAATTGTATGTCCACCTTAGCAAGAAAGGCCTGACTAAGGAAACAGTAATTGGCATCAGTAAAATGAAAGATGAGCCACAATGGATGCTTGATTTTAGATTGCGTTCTTATGAAATTTTCATGAAAAAACCAATGCCAACCTGGGGTGGAGATCTTAGTGTCATTGATTTTCAAAATATCTACTATTATGCAAAAGCATCTGAAAAGACAGAAAAGAGCTGGGATGATGTTCCAGCAGACGTCAAAAATACTTTTGACAAATTAGGAATTCCAGAAGCTGAAAAGAAATTCTTGGCAGGTGTTGGTGCACAATACGAATCAGAAGTTGTATATCACAGCTTAAGAGAAGATTTAGCAAAACAAGGTGTTCTGTTTTTGGATACTGATTCAGCATTAAAGGAACATCCAGAAATTTTCAAAAAATACTTTGGAAAGATTATTCCTCCTGAGGATAACAAGTTTGCAGCACTAAACAGTGCAGTTTGGAGTGGTGGTTCATTCATCTATGTTCCACCTGGTGTCAAAGTTGACATGCCACTACAAGCTTACTTTAGAATTAATGCAGAAAACATTGGTCAGTTTGAAAGAACATTGATCATTGTAGATGAAGGTGCAGATGTTCACTATATCGAAGGATGTACTGCTCCTGTTTACTCTTCAGAATCATTGCATTCTGCAGTTGTTGAGCTGGTTGCACACAAAGATGCACATCTAAGATATACAACAATCCAAAACTGGAGTAACGATGTTTACAATCTCGTAACAAAACGAGCTTATGCATATGAAGGTGCTACAGTTGAATGGATTGATGGAAACATTGGAAGTAAACTCACAATGAAGTATCCAGGTGTTTATCTTATGGGCGAACGTGCATATGGTGAAACATTATCTATTGCATTTGCAGGTAAGGACCAACACCAAGATACTGGTGCAAAAATGGTTCATTTGGCACCAAACACTACCTCTAAAATTACATCCAAATCCGTAAGCAGATTGAATGGACGTTCCACTTACAGAGGACTACTCAATGTAGCAAAGGGCGCAACTGGTGTAAAATCCACTGTGAGATGTGATGCATTACTCTTAGATGATACATCAAAGACTGATACATATCCTTACATGGAAATTAATCAGGAAGATGCCACTATTACCCACGAAGCAACAGTTGGAAAAATTGGTGATGAGCAAATCTTCTATCTTATGAGTAGAGGCTTTTCAGAAGAAGAGGCATTGTCCTTAATTGTTAATGGTTTCATGGAACCATTTACAAAAGAACTTCCAATGGAATATGCAGTAGAACTAAACAGACTCATCAAACTAGAGATGGACGACTCTGTGGGATAAACTCCCAATTTCATTTTGATTAACCATGTCACAAACTCTCTCTAAATTAGATACAAGTCACATCGATGAAATCTCTTCATTTCTAAATGAGCCAGATTGGCTAAAAAATTACAGAAAGGATTCGCTATCTGTTTATGCTAGTCTTCCACTTGAGTTATCTCCTCTTTACAACAAGTACACTGATGCAAAAAAGATGGATCCTGAAAAGGTTTCATTGTCTGCATCAACTGCACAAACAGCCCCATCATTTCTTCAAAAAAGATTAGGAGAGCTTGAAAATGAAATCTGTATTATTCAAATTGGAGCAAATATTACAAAAATCAACTTACCTGATGATCTTAAATCAAAGGGGTTGGTAATCTCATCTATCTCGGATGCAATTGCCAACAACCCTGAACTTGTCAAAAAAGCACTTGAGGCATCAAAATCTCAAGATGACAAATTTACTGCATTAAACAATGCTGCATTCAACTCAGGAGTGTTTATCCACATTCCACGCAATTTAGTTTTAGAGAGACCAATTCATTTCTTATCTTGCTTGTCTAATGATGGACACTCTGTCATATCTAGAAACATCATCTTTGCTGATGAAAGCAGCAAGGCAACAGTTGTACAGGAACTATATTCTCCAAAATCTGATTCTCAACAAGCATATCTTGAGTTACTTAACACCAATGTTGCAGCAAATGCACAACTAGATGTTACAACATTACAAATGATTGATCAGCATGCAGTTAATTTCTCTACAAGAAGAACTGATCTTGCACAAGATGCAAAAATAAACTGGTATTCTGGTCTCTTTGGCTCTATGCTATCGAGATACAAAATTGATTATTTCTTAAACGGGACAGGTGCATCATCAAATGACTCTGAAGTAGTCTTTGGTAATAATGAGCAATCATTTGACATTCAAACAAATGTAAACCATGAGAGTCCTGCAACTGAAGGACGTGTAGTTGAAAAATCAATTCTCAGAAACAAATCAAAATCTTTATTCAAAGGCATGATTAGGATTAAAGAAAATGCCACAAAATCAAACTCTTTTCTATCTGGACGTTCAATTTTACTAGACAAAGATGCAAAGTCAGATGCAATTCCTGGACTAGAGATTTTCACAAATGACGTAAAGGCAACACACTCTGCATCCGTTGCTCAAATTGATGAAGAACAAATTTTCTACCTAAAAACAAGATGCCTAAGCCATGAAGAGGCTGAAAGAACTATTGTTGAAGGATTTCTAGAACCACTTTCTAGAAAGATGTCTTACCAAGTCAGAGCATGGATTGCTTATCTTATTGAATCTAAATGGGACAATCGTGAACTTACTATTAACACCGATGAGGAATTAACCAAATTCGTTGAGATAGAAGAAACACGCTATAATGAAGATGCAGAAATAGAACAACATTACAAGTATAGGTGATTTTTCTGTCTGAATGGATAAAAGCTTGTAATCTAGATCAAGTAAAAGAAGGACAACTTTTCGGTTTTACACATGATGATAAAAAAATTCTTTTGGCAAATCTTAAAGGAAAAATTTATGCAACAGACCTAATCTGTACACATGCTGATGCAGACCTGTCAACAGGTATTCTAAGTGATGAAGGAGTTAGGTGTCCATTACATCTCTCTGTTTTCAATTTAGAGAATGGTGAACCTCAAAATCTTCCTGCTGAAACCCCCCTTAAGGTATACAATGTTAAAATAGATGACAGCAAAATTTACTTGGAGGTTTAAAATATGCAAACTGCAGAATCATCTTTTGAAAATCTAAGAAAAGACTTTCCAATACTTAAAAGAACTGTTAGAGATAACAAACATCTAGTTTATCTTGATAATGCATCTACTACACAAAAACCAAACCAAGTAATTGATGCTATTACAAACTATTATCAAAATCATAATGCAAATATCCACAGAGCAGTTTATGCTCTAGCCGAAGAAGCAACACAGGCATATGAGGAAACTAGAGATAAAATTGCAAAATTTGTCAACATCAAGGACAGACAAGAAATAATCTTTGTTAGGGGAACAACTGAAGCAATCAATCTAGTTGCATATGCATGGGGTAGGCCTCACATCAAAGAAGGAGACATTATTGTTACTACTGAATACGAACATCACAGCAACATTGTTCCTTGGCAAATTCTTACACAAGAAAAACATGCAAAATTAGAATACATTGGAATGGATGATAACGGCGAATTAATTTTAGATGATCTTGACAAACTTATTGCTACAGGAAAAGTAAAACTTGTAACATTTAGTCTGATGTCCAATGTCCTTGGTACGATTACTGATGCTCAAAAAATCATTGAAAAATGCAAGGCTGCAGGAATTCCCACCTTAGTTGATGGGGCTCAAGCAGTTCCACACATGAAAGTTGACCTGGAAAAATTGGGATGTGACTTTTTTGCATTTTCAGGGCATAAGATGCTTGGTCCAACAGGAATTGGTGTCTTGTGGGTTAGAAAACCTGTACTTGAAACTATGAGTCCTTTCCATGGTGGTGGAGATATGATTCGTGAAGTTCACAAATATGAAACTACATGGAATGATTTGCCTTACAAATTTGAAGCAGGAACTCCAAACATTGCTGATGTTGTAGGACTAGGTGCTGCAATTGATTATCTGACAAAGATAGGAATGGATAACATACGAGAACATGAAGTTGAACTAACAAAATATGCTATTGAAAAACTATCTCAAGTAAAAGGACTTCACATCTACGGTACTAAAGATATCTCAAAGCGAGGTGGCGTTATCTCATTTAATTTTGCAGACGTGCATCCACATGATGTTGCACAAATCATTGATGAGGAAGGAATTGCAGTACGTTCTGGACACCATTGTGCTCAAGTCTTGATGGAAAGACTAAATGTTGCAGCAACTTCGAGAGCTAGTTTTTACATTTACAACACTAAAGAAGACATTGATGTTCTTGTTAATTCATTAAATATAGTAGCAAAGGTGTTTAAGTTATGAGTAGCAATGCAGATATCTATCATGAAATGATTGTGGATTATTCAAGAAATCCTATAAACTATGGAACAATTGAAGATCATGATGTAACATTTCATGACTCAAATCCATTATGTGGTGACAGTATTGATATTGATATGAAAATTGATGAAAACAAGGTAACTGACATTAAATTTCATGGAAAGGGATGTGCAATTTGTATGGCATGCTCTTCTGTCCTAACTGAAATAACTAAAGGCAAAAGCCTTGAGGATGTAAGAAAGATTGAAAAAAATGACGTTCTTAGTGAATTAGGTCTTGAACACCTACAGGCTGTTCGAATAAAATGTGCCTTGCTATCTCTTAAGGTACTCAAATCCGCACTTTATACCTACATTGGAAAACATCTTGAAAATACAGAAGATGTGGATAAACTAAAAGAAGAGGCAGCAAATCTGTACTAGAATGAGTTTTACTCCTACTGTACCAATCGAACTTCAAATCCGAAAAATAATTTTTGAAAAATTTAACGACGTTGATACTGTCTTTACCAATGACTCTATTTTTGAAATTCTAAAAGAAAATGGTGATATTGAATCCTCTTGGATAGTTGATGATATTGAATCATTTATCAATGGTATTTGTGATTCTGGTCTTGCAAGAAATGTAGCTCAAAATTTTACAACCATACATCTAAAATTATTTGAACCCGTAGAAAAAACTCACTGCAATTCTTGCAATCAAGATATCTATCTTAGTCCATCTGAAGATAAAATTTGCCCAAACCCTTCTTGTAAATCATCTATTTAGATTGCTGTTTTATTCTAGCATCTTCAAGTGCTTTTATCATTGGTAATTTTTCTCCTGTAAGATAAAGTACAAGTGCTCCACCTGCAGTACTGATATGATTAATTTTATCTGCTAATCCTTGTTGTTTTAGTGCCGTTGTTAAATGACCTCCACTAACAATAGTTGTTGCCATAGAATTTGCAACAGCAGAAAGTAGTGCCTTTGTACCATAACTAAAGTTCTCTTTTTCAAAAAATCCCGCTGGTCCACTAATAAATACAGTTCCTGCACCTGCAATTAATTTTGAATAATACTCCACAGTTTTTGGGCCCAGATCAAAAATCTTATCGCCTTTACCCATCTCTCTTACATCCATCTCTACTCTTTCACCATCTTTGTCAATTGCAATATCTACCGGAGTTGCAAATACATCTGGGTATTCTCCTATCAATGTGTGAGCTTTTGCCACAACTTCTTCTTCTCTTTTAATTCCTAATGATGACTTGACTCTAGCTTGGGCACGCATAAACACATTTCCTATCAATCCTGTAAGTAAGACGTGGTCTGCTCTGCCATTTTGAATAAGTAATTTTATTGCCTCAAGTCTGTCTGGTACCTTGGAACCTCCAAGAACAATTACGTGAGGTGCCTTGGCTACTGTCATTATTTCATCTAGATTTCTAACCTCTCTTTCAACAATTCTTCCTGCACATGCTGGTAAAACTTGTGGAAATCCAACAATTGATGGATGTGATCTATGGGCGCTAGGAAATGAATCTAATACACATAGATCAAACAATTTGGCCAAGCGAGTTACCATGATTGTTTTTGCTGCATTCTCTGGTGTAAACTCGTAATTCTCCTCAGCACATAATCTGAGGTTATCTAAAAGTAAAATGTCTCCATTCTCTAAATTCTTGATTGCATTTTGTGCAGCTTCGCCAATAACGTCTTCAACATATTTTATTTTACGATTCATTAATTTTTCAAGAACTTTGGCATGCTTGTCCATTCCTGTATAATCATTATTTCCAACTCTTCCTTGATGTGATGCAACAACCACTTTAGCTTCTTCTAGTGATTGTAGTGTTTCAATTGCTTCTTCAATTCTTTTTGTACCTGAAATCTTCATTGTTTCTGGATCGATGGGACAATTCATGTCCACTCTTAAAAAAACAGTTTTACCTTTTAAATCAAAATCATCTAATGTGAGTACCTTCACGCCTTTTCTATTATCCACTTGGTTAAATTCTTTGAGCCGATCAGAATTATTTTGACAAATCTATTTTCAAAATAATGATTTCCAAAACTTATCTATTGACAAAAATTAAAAGATGCATACATGGAGTTTGATTAATTGCAAAGCTGGCTTTTTGATATTAGGTCTCGTTCATTTGTATTGCTGACAATTTTATTTTTGATTCTGACAGGATTGGTGTATTCAGGAATCACTGAAAGTTTTGATCAAAGTATTATTTCGTTTTTCTCTCAAAATGTTGGAAACCCTACACTTGACATCATAATGCAATATGTGACTGAAAGTGGTGATGTCTTTAACATGTTAATTTTTGGAATTTTGATGTTACTTATTCCTAAAACACGAAGAATAGGAATTACTCTTATGATTCTAATTGTATTGACTACTCTTCTAACTGGATACATAAAATGTGGAGTTGACCGTGATAGACCTGACTTTGATTATGAAGGTGTGGAATTTCCCGTAGAAATTAGCCGTGATACGTTTGCCCTGTTTTGTGAGGGTGGATTTGATGCATCATATCCATCTGGGCATGCTGCTCGAGCCATGATATTTGGAATTATTCTGGGATATGCGTTATCTGAAAGATTCCCACGTGGAGCCTATCTGATGTTCTTGTATCCTGCAATGATTTCATTGAGTAGAATCTATGTTTTACAACACTATCCTATGGATGTGATAGGTGGAACTGTTATTGGAATAATGCTTGCAGGTGTGATGGCAAATAGAACAAAACTCTACAAAATTTTTGAAAAATCAAAAACCTAATTTTGTTAGTGCAGAATTGCTAATCAAGACTATTGCATAGTGATCAGAATCATGATGATATGTCCAATATCTTACATCGCGAATTTCATTTTTTTGTCTCAATCCATGAGTTACACCTGTTGTGACAGTATATCCAATTCTTTTTGCAATCTTTGATTCTTTTGGCATCAAAACTCGAAACCCCTCATTTTTATCTTGAAATCCAATTTTTACCATGTCTTCAACAGCACTTGCTGCATCTTTTTCGTCTTTTAGATCATAAGTTTTAAAAATTGGCAAGTCTTTTGGATGAAAATCCATGATAATTATCAAATTCATTGACTAATATTTTTTAAAAAAGTGATATTTGCGATCAATATTAGTTAATTTTCTTAACTGGAAAGTCAAATCATGATTATATTAACAACTTAATCGACTCTTTTGATTTGTTTGAGTCATTGGCATCATTAGAAAAAACAGTTTTACAACTACGCAAAAAGCAGCAAGAATCTACTAAACTAAGAAAAAAAGCTGAAAAACAGCTCAAGGAGGTTCTATCTGCTCAAAGACGTTCATCTTCTGGTCTTAACTCTATTGATAGAAAAATAGAATCTGAGAAAGAAGATGTTTCAGATGTCTCTGGTGTTCTTAATCAAAAAAATTCTCAATTAGAAAGTATTGAAAGATTAGTTCAGGCAGCTGAAGAGAGATTATCTAGAGAAAAAGAGGCAATTGAGCAGACAAAGCAGGAAATTGAATTTTCTGAAAATCCTGAAGAAAAACAAAATGCTGAGGCAAGACTACGCTCACTTGAAGACCATGTTGAGGAGTTAAACTCTGAAATTAAAAGTAGGCAAAAAACTGCCAAAAAAATTGCTAATGATGTTGCCAAATTTGATACAATAAAATCAAAGATTTCAACTAAAATTCAAAAGCAATCTCAATCAAAGCCCTCCCTACGTGAGACAATGGTATCTAGTAAAAAAGCAGCAGAAAAATTTGTTAAAGAATTAGAAAGACGAAAAAAGTCTGAGGATTCTGCCAAAAAAGCATTAGAAAAAGCTGCATCAAAACTAAAAGAACTTTTGTCTAAGCGAAAAAAATCTCCTAAAAAGAAACCAGCAAGAAAGACTGCATCTAAAAAGAAACCAGCAAGAAAGACTGCATCTAAAAAGAAACCAGCAAGAAAGACTGCATCTAAAAAGAAACCAGCAAGAAAGACTGCATCTAAAAAGAAACCAGCAAGAAAGACTGCATCTAAAAAGAAACCAGCAAGAAAGACTGCATCTAAAAAGAAACCAGCAAGAAAGACTGCATCTAAAAAGAAACCAGCAAGAAAGACTGCATCTAAAAAGAAAAGAAAACGTTAGAATAAATTTTCTATACCCTTAAAGTAGGTTTTACATCAATATTTTTACAATGAAAAAACGTGGGCCCATCATTACTATTTCTGGAATTGTATTGATTGTAGTTTCACTTTCGATTGCAGTATCTACTGTTCCATCTAATGTCACTGGACCTGATGATTTTTCTGTATCCTCATTGTTTGAAGGCATGTTTGATGAAATTTCAAATGAGATTCAAATCATGCCTGATGACTCGGCACACTTTTCTTACACGACATATTCTTCAGATGTACCTCTTTTGTGGGGAATTCAAATTCTTGATTATCAAGATGGTGATAAACTGTCAATAATTATTTCAAATATTTTTGGTGATAGTTATGGAACCTTTGTTCAAGACGAACCAATTCTTTTTGAAGTCTTACAAATATCTCAATCTGACACATTGAATCTTGAAATCCAAAACCTTGGTGAAAGAAGTGTTACTGTGGTTGCTATGTTTTCTGAAGATCCTGAAAATTCTGAATCTTTGACTAATCCAAACTCCCCTGTAATGAATATGGTTTTACCATTAATGATCTCTGGATTTTTACTTGTTTTAGGAATTATAGTATTGATAGTTGGAATTATTGTAATACTGGTGGATCTGAAAAATAATCTAGATAATAAAAGGAATTATTGAGGGTTTACTTCCATTTGACCAAACTTTCCTTTTGTTAAAGAGACTTCACCTTTGAATTCGTTGGTGTATCCATTTGTTATCACAACAACATCTCCAACATTTACTGCTTTGATATCATCTCCCCACAATGTCAATTTCATTTGGTCATCTTCAGTTTCACCATCAGCTATAACTGCATCACAGACGTCAACTGTACCTCCACTTTTTAGATTTACAGTTCTTGGGTCTCCTTTGCTTTTCACTTCTGCTTTAGCATTTATTCCACTTCGCATTTTTTTTACTTGTGAAATTGGTATGTATTCTGCCATGTATTTTTGAGTCCATTGTGCACGATTATAAGCTTTGTTAAAACTTCTTTAAAACAACAGATCATTTTTCAAATTTTTCCCAATAGTAATCGAAAAATACTGCTCTTTGTCCATTCTCATTGCAGAGATATCGAAGCCCGGTCAACCGAGAGGGACTCAAGATCTTCCAAATAGGAAATCCCTTCTTTTAGGAGTTCGTGGGTTCAAATCCCACTCTCTGCACTAAATTTTATACAAAATTACAAATTTTTGAAATTAAGCAACAAGTGTCTTAACTTTGGTTACAGAATGCTCTGAAATTACCTTGTGCATGTCTGCCAAATTTTCGTCCTTGAAGGATAGATTGCATCTAAAACACTTCCAAACCATCTCAGACATGCATGATATAGGCGCAATTTGCTTATAAAGATATTGCATGATTGATCCAATTTTTTACAATACATGATCATTGTTTTGAAAAAATTGTAATTTTTTTAATTTTTTGGATCAGAATCAAATTATTTTGTGACTAAAACCCGATCCAAGGGTTTAGAAACAAAAAAGCTGACATAATCTTTGAAAGATGGCAGATATTTTTGAAATTTTTGGCGAATTATCCTATTTTGGAATTTTTTTAGTACTGATTCTAGTAAACGCATCTCCAATTTTGATGCCACCAAGCTGGATTGTTCTAACATCATTTTATCTTCTTGATCCAAACTTGAACGTAGTCTTTCTTGCTACAGTTGGTGCTACTGGTGCCACACTTGGTAGATTTTTTCTCAAAAAAATCAGTGGATTATTTAGGAAATTTGTTGGAGAAGAACAAAAATCCAATCTTGACATAATTGGAGATTATCTAAATCATAAAAAATATGGCTACTTGCTTGCATCATTTCTTTTTGGTGCCACTCCTCTTCCAAGTAATATGCTGTTTATCACCTATGGTCTAATGCGTGCAAAAAGCATTGGAATCTATGTTGGATTTTGGTTTGGTAGAACAATCTCTTACATCATTATGATATATTTTGGAAATGCTGTTTTACAACCTTTTTTGGAAATATTCGAAGATCGTCTTACTGGAATACTACTAATTGACGGTGTTGGAATTGGGGTGATTGTTCTCTTTGCATCTATTAACTGGACTGTTTTAATTACTCAGAAAAAATTAAAATTTGTCAAACCCAAAATCTGGAGGTTCTAAATGAAAGTTCTTGAATTACTAAAAAAGGATGTAAAAAAAATTATGGATAATGATCCTGCTCATGATTTCCAACATGTTATGAGGGTATACAAAAATGCACAAAAAATCTGTAAATATGAAAAAGCAAATGAAAAACTGGTTTTGAGTGCAACATTGTTACATGACATTGTTTCTTATCCAAAATCTGACAAGCGCTCAAAAATGTCTTCTATTCAAAGTGCTAAAAAGTCACAACAAATTCTAAAGAAATATAATTTTTCTAAAGATGAAATCACAATAATTTCAGACGCCATACGTGATCATAGCTTTTCTCAAAAGAAAATTCCCAAAACAATTGAAGGCAAAATACTTCAGGATTCAGATAGATTGGATGCCTTGGGCGCAATAGGAATTGCTAGAGTCTTTGCTACGGGTGGTTCTTTGAATAGACCATTTTACCATATTGATGATCCCTTTTGTAAAAAAAGAATTCCTGATGACAAAACATGGACTGTGGACCATTTCTTTCAAAAATTACTAAAACTTGAATCATTAATGAATACGAAATCTGGAAAAATAGAAGCAAAACGAAGAACCAAAATCCTAAGAGACTACCTTAAACAACTAAAACAAGAAGTTTAGCGTTCACGTACTTGTATAGATGAAATAATTACTCTGTTCCTTTGGTAATTAAAACAGAACATTTGGTATGTGCTAGAACCCCACTTGCAACACTTCCTAATACAATCTTTTTAAGACCTGTTTTACCCTGAGATCCCATTATAATCAAATCAATATTGTTGTTTGCAGCAAAAGCCACTATTCCATCTGATGATGAAGGATTGTGAATTATTTTCATTGATAAGGAAATGTTTTTTGCACTTGCCTGATCTTCTAATTTCTTTAGTATGGCCAAAGCTTCATTTTCCTCTTCCTCCTGAATTTCTTGCAACCTCTTTAGAGAAATTCCTGCAGAATCTGATACTTTAGATTGCAACACCGTTAAAACTATAATCTGTGAACTAAATTTTTCTGCTATCTCTAACGCTTTTTCAAATGCCTTTTGAGAGAATCCTGAACCATCAAATGGAACTAAAATATTTTTCATACACTTTGATGTTTGCCTTAACATTTATTTCATTTCTTTGTCAATGGCTGTTTTAGCCATAATCTACATATCTGTCGTATCTTTTTTCAATCTCTTTGTTTAATCCCGATTTTATTTTCTCATACTCATCATTCTTTCTAAAATCAATATACTTGCGGATGGCAGCAAATTCTTCGTCTGGTGGATATGATTCAAAGATTGGCTCTGCCATCTTTAGGTATTCTAAAGTTTTTTCACGAAATTCCTCTCTTGAGGGTTTTTTGATACCTCTCATTCTAAATTCAACTGCTGCCCAGCTTGCGCCTATTACGTGTGGGAGTAAATCAAATGCTCTTTGAATCTCGTAGCGTTCGTCGTTTCTCATGATTCTTGTAGAAATCTTGAAGCAGATTTTGCAAAATAAGTTACTATCATGTCTGCTCCTGCCCTCTTAATTGAATACAGTATCTCTTCAGTCATGTCTTTCTCATTTACATATCCTAATTGTGATGCTGCTTTTACCAATGCATATTCTCCTGAAACGCTATATGCTGATACTGGAACATTGAATCTTCTTCTAGTTTCCGCAATCAAATCCAAATATGATAGTGCAGGTTTTATCATGACAATGTCTACCCCTTCGTTGATATCAGTTTCCACTTCCATCATTGCTTCTCTAGCATTTGTATATGGAACTTGGTATGTTTTTCTGTCACCAAATTTTGGTGCACATTCTGCTGCATCTCTAAATGGAGAATAAAAGTTTGAACGATGTTTAGCTGAATGTGACATTATAGATACATCTGAGAATCCCTCATCATCAAGTGCATTTCTAATTACTGCAACTTGACCATCCATCATTGCCGAAGGTGAAACTGTATCTACACCTGCCTTTGCTTGACTAACGGCAACTTTTGAAAGTGTATCTAAACTAGTATCATTATCAATCTTGTTTCCTTGAACGATTCCACAATGTCCGGTGGATGTAAATTGGCATAGACATACATCTGCCATAATCACCATCTTATCTCCAAAGTTTTCTCTAATTTGAGAAATTGCTTTTTGGACAATTCCGTTATCATCAAATGCAGAAGTACCTGCTTCGTCTTTTTGAGTAGGAATTCCAAATAACATGATTGCAGGAATGCCTAAATCACTAATTGTTCCAACCTCATCATTAACATCATCTAATGGCAGTCTTTCAATCTCTGTCATTGATTCGACTTTGGTTCTAGTCTTTAGATCTTCTTGAACAAATACTGGACAAATGAAATCCTTTGGAGAAAGTGTAGTTTGTTGGACTAACTCTCTCATTTTGTCTGATGTTCTTAATCTGCGTAGACGTCTAGTTGGAAATGACATACTAGAAATTCTCTTTGGGTAAAATATAATCCTAGTCTGCCTCTTCTTGTTTTTTGTAGTCAAAGAGTTTACTTGCCAAATCCACAACATCAGGCTTGCCTTGTTCAGATGCCTTTCTGATATTGTTCATTGGAGTTGAAACAATACTTTCTACTACTGCTTTTGTTAATTCATCAATAATCTTGATCTTTTTCTCATCTTTTTCATCAAGCATTTGGAGTGCCTTTTGGAGCTCTTTTTCTCTAAGTGAATCTATGTTCTTGAAAACATCTTTTACAAGCGGTTCGGCATCTAGTCTTTTCATCGAGGCTTCTAATACCGATACTTCTTCGTTAATTATATTTTCAACGGTTTTTACCTTGTTTAATCTTGCATTCATGTTTTTTTCTACCATTTCTGCAATTTGATCCAAGTTCATCAGTTTCACTCCTCCAATAGTTGCAACTTTTTCATCTACTGTTCGTGGATTTGATAAATCCAAAATCATTATTCCTTTGTCTTTATCTTTCATTGCTTCTGTAATTCTTTCATATGTTACAAGAAAATATGGCGCAGTTGTTGCTACAAATATTACATCATAATTATCAAACCCTGAAAGAACATGTTCGAACTTAATTGGATTTCCACCCATTGTTTCACAAAATGTTTTTGATCTACTAAGAGTTCTGCTGGTTACATCAAATGAATATCCTCGCCTCTGTAATGACTTTGCAACTAATGTAGATACTTCGCCAGTTCCTATAAGCAAAGTTTTCTTTGTTTTTAATTCATCAATGTTTTCTTCTGCAAGTTTAACTGCCATTGAGCCAACTGAAATCCCGCCCTTGCCAATTCCGCTAGAATTTCTAATTCTAGTACCTATTCTAATTGCTTTGTCAAATAATGTGTTGAGATGTTGACCTGATGCTTTTGTTTCTCTAGCTGATGTAATGGAATTTTTAATTTGGCCCAGGATTTGTTCTTCTCCTAATACCATGGAATCTAGTCCTGATGTTAACTTTAATAGATGGTGTAGTGCTTTTTGATTTTCTTCAATCTCCATATTTTCATCAAAAACTTGTTCTTCTAGTCCTGCAAGTGATGCCCACGTCTTTTTTATTTTATCAAATTCCTGATTTTTTGATTTTCCAAACAATTCAATTCTATTACATGTTTGAATAATGACGCACTCATCTAATCCTGAATGCTTTTTGAATTGCTCATATGCAGTTTCAATGTCTTTTATTGTAAATTGTTCTAAAATATGGATTGGTGAATTACGAAAAGTCACACGTGCATTAATGATATTTTGATTCATTTCCAATTCCTCAATATTGTAATGGCTCGCTTCTCAGCTTTTTTCATCTGGCCGTCTTTTATTAATTGATCAATCTCCTTGTCATTCATGATACTTTGAAGGCATGCTCTTCTTTGTACTGGTGTTGTAATACTCCTTTTTGCCATCTCTCTTGCGATCTTTTGAATTTTAATTTGATCAATGTCTTCTTTTGTAATGACTTTTCTAAATACCTCTTCTGATTTTCTTTTGAGTTTTTTTGACATTGCAGGGCTTTGACCTCCTGTAAAAATTGCTATCTGGATTATTTTCTCAAAATCAACTATGGATGGATTTGAGAAGTCACTTTCTTCAGGGTTATCTGAACTGTAAGTTACTATTTTCTTCTTTTTTCCAGCATTAATGATTTTTTGATTAAGTTTTTTGTCATTGGTTGTAGTTATTATGATGTCTGGTTTGTATTCTGAAATGAATTTTGTATTTTCAATTTTTTGTTTTTTTAATTGAATTTTTTTGATTTTACGAATTTGCTAATTTGTGAATTTACTTTATCACTGATTACTGTAATATTGCATTTTTCTTTTATCAAGGAATTGATTCTTTTTTGTGCCTCACTTCCTCCCCCAATAACAATTACTGTTTTTCCCTGAATGTTTAGATTTACTATCATCGATCAAAAAGCCTTCGATTTCTATTTATGTATTAAAAATTTCAGCGTGTTTACCTAGCTACATTTTTAATTGAATGAAAGGGTCATTGTTTTGTTGACATCTATGGATGAATTGGACAAAGAACTTCTTAATGAAATTCAGTGGACATTCCCATTAGTTACAAGACCCTTTGATGAAATTGCAAAAAAATTTGATACTACTCCTGAGATTGTTAAAGAGCGTCTAAAGCAACTAAAAGAGATTGGTGTACTAAGACAGCTTAGTGCAATTTTTGATACGCGAAAACTTGGTTATACTAGCTCACTAGTTGCAATGGAAATTGAACATGACAAATTGGAATATGTTGCAAGTCAAATAAACAGACATCCCGGTGTTAGTCATAATTATGAGCGTGATCACCAATTCAATCTTTGGTTTACTTTGGCAGTTCCTCCTGGTTCTGATCTAAAAACTGAGCTTGAGAAATTCAATGTATTAAAAGGAATTAAAAAAGTTAGAATGCTTCCTACGTTACAATTATTCAAGATTGGTGTGAAACTTGACATGGTTGATGAAAAGAAACATGATGTTGCACCAACTGAGGAGAAAAAAGAAATTAAAAATGTAAAATTTGAACCTACTGAACAAGACAAAGATTTCATTCGTGAATTACAAAAAGATATGGACATAATTGATAAGCCATTTGTAAAGGCAGCTAACAATCTCGGAATTTCAGAAAATGAATTGTTTGAAAAGATGAAGTATTATGAAGAAATTGGAGTGATGCGACGTTTTGCTGCAATTCTAAGACATAGACAAGTCGGCTTTACTGCAAATGGAATGATTGTATGGAAAGTTCCTGAAGAAAAAATATCTGACGTTGGAGCCCAACTTGGTGCATTTCCTCAAGTAAGTCATTGTTATGAAAGGCCTACTTATCCTGATTGGCCTTACAATGTTTTTTCAATGATTCATTGTAAAACCCATGATGAGGCAAATGAAATGGCAAAAACAATTCAAAAACAAATCAATGTTGATGATTATAGAATTCTTTTTAGTTCTCGTGAATTCAAAAAAACACGTGTAGAATATTTTGTAGAGAACTCGTTTTCATTAGAAGAAGCAGTCACTGCATCTTAAATCTCATTTTCATCATGTCCAACGACATGTTTTGTGCAGAAATATTGATCATTCATGTTGCAATAAAATGCTGAATCCTCGCCACATTTTTTGCATGGAGGTTTCTCGTCTTCTTCTGATAGTTTTGTATGGTAAACCTTACTTCTACTTGTAATTGTGGAATCTTTGTAAATTCTCGTGAGATTAGTATAGTATTCTAATTCTCCTTGGTTTAGTGGCACATCATTTTTTATTTTTTTAATAATTGATTCCCATTTCTTATACTCTCCAATTTTGGCAAGCTTCATTCGTTCAATGACTTCTAGGGTTTTTTGAGAATCTATTGAAGAATTCATCTGCAAATTAATTTGCTTGAGGTGTTGCTTTTAATTCATATTCAGGCCATGTATTATACAATTCTTCAATTTCTTTCATATCTGATGCCGAAATGTATTGACCTTTTGTCATTTCAACATAATTTACAATTTCATCTTCACTAATCACTGTGGGAAATACTGATGCAAATCCTTTCTTTGTCATAATAAATTTCATTGCTAATTCTGTAATTGTCAAATCGTTTTTTTCTGCAATTGGTCTTAACTGTTCAACTTTTTGCAATGATGCTTTAATCCATTCTCCTTTTCTGACTGATCTATGATCTTTTTCATCAATTTTAGTTTCTGCATTTACTTTTCCAGTTAAAATTCCTGATGCTTCTGGAACTCTGACTAAAATACCAACATCTTTTTCTACAGCTTTTCTCATCAATTCATTTCCTGGTGTTTGTTCTAAAATATTGTAAACTGTTTGAACTGCACTAACATTTGGTCTTTCCATTGCCTCAAGACCCTCTTGTGTCCAACCAATTGCTGGACCTAATGCAACTTGATATGTTTTGATACTTCCATCTGCAATAAAACTATCAAGTACATTAAAAATTGAATTATCTCTAATATGTTTTAATTTTGGATTATGTAATCCGTACATATCTACATGATCTGTTTGTAATCTTTCTAAACTGTTTCTTAATGCTTTTCTTGTAAAGTCTTCATCAAATTTTTGTGGTAACTCACTATGACCAATTTGTTCTACTTCTGAAAAATCATAGCCGTATTTTGTTGATATTACAATTTCCTCTCTCATATCCTTGAAAACTTCACCGATTAATTTCTCACTTTTACCCTTTCCATACATGTCACCAGTTTCAAAAAAGTTAATTCCCAAATCATATGCTTTTTTTAGCATTCTTTTTGCTTCATCTTCTTCTATTTTTTTACCCCACCAATCTAATGCAATAGACCATGCACCAAATCCTAACTCTGATACTTTGATATCTGATTTTCCTAGTTTATTGTAATTCATTTCAACTTACTCCTAAACTATTTCCAGATCTTTAATTTCATCATTTATGTTTATCCAAAATTTGCACACGTGATATTGACCTTTTTAAAAAGTTGTTAACCTAAACTGGAAATCAATGGTACAATATCCTTTTTGACACACACAATCATGGGAATGTCATTTTTTACGTATGATGACACCTGAGTCTCTCTCAAATCCATTATCAAATCTTGAAAGTCTCTGACATTGTCTACCTCAAATGCTAACATGAAATCCTCATCATGTATTCCAAACGAGTATGTTGTGTTTAGGATAATTTGTGGATACTTCTTACTCACTTCAATATGTTCATCCATTATCTCTTGTCTTTTCTCTTGAGGTAGGAGATACCATTCTCTAGTTTTTGTAAATGGATAAACTATAACATGTTTCTTTGGTTCCATTCCTGTGATGAATCCGTGCTCCTTTCCTTGTCCTTTTACATATATTGATGGTCTTGAACATGATAGATATGTTCTTGATGGAATGATATATTTTCCAAAAACAGTTTTGTATATTTTTTCTATGGCCTTTTGAATTTCTTCTAATGAATTTGCGACAAACCATAATAGAAAATCTGCATCGTCTCTTAGTCCTAAATTCGAATATGATCTATATTTTATACCTGAATTTTTTAAAATATTTTCTACCTCTTTTGCAGATTCTTCTTTTGCCAAGTCTGCCATCCATCTCCACTTTGGATCAACTTTGAAAAATGAGAAATTGAAATAATATTGTTCATTGTTCTCTGACATGTTTTGTAGAATTTGAAAACCCTATTTAAATAAAAACTAGATTTTCTATTGTGAAATTTCTATTAGTTTGATTATGCTGTTTGCTCTAAAACCCAATCATATCCTTCTGATTCGAGTTTGTCTGCAAGTGATGCATCACCAGTTTTGAGAACTTGACCTCTTGCAAATACATGGACAAAGTCTAGTTTGTCTAAGAATTTTAAAATTCTTGCATAGTGGGTAATGACAATTACTGTTGCATCTTTACCTGAAACTTGACTGATTGCTTTTGCAACTGCTTGAACTGCATCAATATCTAAACCCGAATCTGGTTCGTCTAAAATGGAGATTTTTGGTTTTAGTACTGCCATTTGCAAAACTTCTGCTCTCTTCTTCTCTCCTCCAGAAAATCCTTCATTAAGATATCTTGAAAGAAATTCTTCTTTTAGTCCAACTTTTTCTAAATTCTCTTTGAGATATTTCTGGAATTCTCTTACTGTGATGAACACTTCTCTGTCATCACCTTCAAGTGCTTTACTTAGAGAATTGTAAGCTGTTCTAAGAAAGTGAGAAAATCCAACACCTGCAACCTCTGTTGGGTATTGAAATCCTAAGAATAATCCCTTCTTTGCTCTTTCATCTGCTGTTAATTCTAAAATGCTTTCACCATCTAACAAAATATCTCCTTGTGTAACTTCGTATTTTGGGTGTGCAAGTAATGTGTAAGCTAATGTACTCTTTCCTGAACCGTTTGGTCCCATAATGGCATGAACTTCTCCAGGACCTGTTTTCAAATTAACACCTTTGAGAATCTCTTTTCCTTCTCTTGTTACATGAAGGTTTTTGATCTCAAGAATTGCCATGTTGCGCAATGCTTTGTTTCTATATATAATACCGACGAAATTTAGCTGATCCTAACGTACGTTTTTGATAATAAAATGAAAAGAGGGGGGGATGTTAGTATTTGGCCAGAGATGGTCTCAAAGTAATTTTGAGTTTGTAATTTGTTAGAATCTCTTTACATCTATTTCTGATAGTAACTTCAGTTACTCCTGCAATACTTGAAACGTCTCTTTGGAGTACGCTTTGTCCAAGCAGGACTGATGACACATACAGATATGCTGCAGCAATTCCATTTGGGGCTTTCCCATCTGCAATACTGCTGTCTTTAGTTTTCTCTGCAATTTCCAAGGCTAATCTTTCGACTCTTACCTCAGTTTGTGTCATGTTTGCTATCTTTGAGATGTATTTGTCCATGGTCACTACTGGGGCAGTTAATTGTCCCATTTCCATTACCATGGTTCTATAGTATCTTGCTGCAAGTTTTGTTTTTGATTTTACGTCTTTTGGCGGACATATTCCTCGAATAATTTCTTCTAACGATCTTACTACATCACATTGTTTGCATGCCATGTAAATTGTAGCAGCTGTAATGCTTACTACTGACTTTCCCTTCACATCAACATGTCCATCCAAGTTTCTGTATATCATAGAAGCAGTCTCCAACACATTTTTTGATAGACCTAGACCATCACATGTTTCGCCCATTTTTGTTAAAACATTTGCAAGTCGTCTTTCTTTTGGTGAGGATACTCTTACTCTTTGTTGCCACTTTCTGAGATTATGCATTTGGTTTGCGACTTCGTGGTTGATTGTTTTTCCACTAAAGTCCTTTGTACTAATTGCTATCTCAGTTGTAATTCCCAAATCATGTTGGGAATAAGTTGTTTGTCCGGTCGCTCTTGCTAATTTCATTTTGTCTTCAAGATTCGAACTTATTGTTTCTGGACCATAATCTGCTACTTGATCTGCAACTACTACACCACAGCCAGAGCAGATTATTTCTCCGTTCTGCATGTCATTAACTACTGTTGCTTGACATTCAGGACAGTTTTGTTTTTCTAGTATGTTCATTTTTTTCTTCTCCTAAATTTTTTCTTTGAATTGTCAGGAGAATGTTCAGTTGCGAAAACACTTTTGCCAATGTATTTTTTGATGTTGTTTGTCAACGGCGTTGCCGATGCAAATGGTCTTCTTACTGGACCAATCAATTCCATTACTTTTGCAACTCTAGTTCCCTTCTCGTCGCAGAGTATCTGTCCTTCAACTAATTTGTTTGATAGTTGAATGATTACCCTGCCACTACCGGCTAGGTGCATTATTTCGCCTACCTCCTGCAATTAAAAACACTAATCATGATATTCTTATCATAGACTTCTGTCAACTTTACTTTAGCTAAGAGCTAGATTTGATTTTATTTTGATTGTTTGGACCTTTTTGCAACAAGTTTTTCGGAAATTTTGTTAAGAATTTTTGTCTTAGAGGATCCTTTTGGCAAAACAACATACCCTGATCTAACAAATGGTCTTTTTGGGAATCGTACTTTGTCATCGGATTCTGTTATTTCAAATCCTGCAGATTTTGTTGCATCCATTAATTCTTTTAATGAAGGATCAAAAACACATTTGTCTAATCCTAGTCTTCTACCTTTTGATTTTTTTAAATTCTTGTTGAAATAATCCAACCAGATTACGACATGTTCGTAATCTTTCATTTTATTCCTTTACTAAAATTGCGTTTACTATTCCGTTCTGTCCTGGTTTGGAAACTACTCTACACTTTCCTTCCTGTGTTTCTAATATTGCACCTTTTGTAATGATGCCACGTCTTTTGTAATCATTGTTTGTTGCATTATCTAATACTTTGAGAATTTTTGTTTTCTTTACTTTAGCATCTCCTGTTGCAAGGTTAACAAAATCAATTGTTTTAACAGCTGTTTTTCTATTTTTTCCACGGACTGCTCTTGTTATTGTTACTTGAGCTCCTGTTTCAGCTTCATTTGGATATCTATCAGTTTCATACTTTCGTCTAATTCTAAGTGGATGTCTTCTTCCTCCAGTTGTTTTACTGGTTGCTAGATTCTCTACTGATTTTCTCACGAAAACTTGTCTGAATCACTCTAATTTATACAAAACGCAAAAAATTAGCCTTAAAGTAAAAAATCCTAGTTTACTTCTGTTACCATTTGAGGTGGGGGATTTGTATGTCTTGTACTTGCAGTCTTTCTTACTTTTGAGAATAATCTTTGTTTTAGATCTTCTACATCTCCTTGAATTCCAAAATATTTTTGAAACTTTTCTGTTGTGGTGTAAATTTTGATTCGCCCAACATTTTGATGACTAATGTAATCTAATTGTCTAAGCTCTTTTAGATGTGCATAAACACCCGAACCTCTAACTTCGACAAGTTGCTTTGATGATATTGGCTGTTGATATGCAATGTATGATAATGTCTTGAGGGTAGCATTTGGAAGAACTGGTTTTGAAGCATATCTTTTGACTGTAGCACTGTACTCTGGTTTTAACTGCATAACATAGGATCCGTCAGGTAGTATGACTACTTCTAACGCCTTAAAGGCAGACTTTGTCTTTTTCATTATGTTTTGAAGAATATCTAGTGTTTTTGTCCTTGACTCTGTGCCTGAGGCTTTGATAATGTCTTCTATTCGTAGTGGTCTGCCTGCTGAATAGAGTGCCGCCTCAACTCTTGCTGTTGCTTCGTCAATATTATCGATTTTGGCCAATTACTCGTCTATTCCTACAAAATATAGTTAAAGAAACCCTTTCTTCATTTTTGATCAGTTTGTTAATTCTTCGAACAGTTCATTGACACATCCAAAGGAAGAGAATATCTGGAATCATTAGGAGATTCATGGAAATTGCAGAATCGTATGGATTGAATCTTTAGAATTATTTTTGAGAAATATTACAAAGAACTATTATTGTAAAATTATTTTTTTGGAGTTTCCATTTTTGGCAGGATGTGTTTAATAATTTAGCAGCAGACTCTAGACATGGCAAAAAGGGTAACAGTAATGATAGACGATGACCTTGACAAAAAAATAAGGATGCTTCAGGCAAAGAAGATACGAGACACTGAAAAGTCCGTAAGCTTTTCAGCAGTGATTAATGACTGCCTGAGAAAAGCACTTTAAACTAGATCCAATCCTGCGGTTAGATGCATGTGATTTTCATGATTCAATTGTTTTTTTGTTTCTTCTAAGGAAAACAACTGTCTGCTATCATCACGACATTTTTGAAATAATAATTGGCCATCTAAATTGCAAATAGCTGACAATCTCACATTTTTGTTCGATGTCATCAAATCTTCTAAAAAACTCTTATAATCTTCCATTATTTCATTAGTTTTTACTATTAAAAAATATGATCCTATCTTATCAACATATTCTTATTTGAGAAAACTATCTCTTACACTGACTAAAATATTCCAAATTTACTTGATTCCATATCTTCTTTTATGGTGAGTTTGAATCTGGGTGATTTACTTTCTAGATGTGATTTCATGAGTTTTGTGTATTTTTTTGTCTGAGTGTAGATTTTTCTGATCGTAAATATTGAAGATTGACCTGAGTTTAGAATTTAGTGATTTTCTAGGCACAAAAACTGATCATTTGTTAAAGTAAATGCTTGTCAAAATGAGCTATACTTCTTTTATCATCGTAATCTTGATATCGTCTTCAAACTGCTCCAAGTCTACTTTTTGGTCTCTTGCCAAAAACAATATTGCAAAAAAGCATCTGATTGAATCAACAGAGTCAAGCTCTGAAATTATATTCTGAAGTAATCCGTATCCTGCATCTGCAATTTTTTTCATTACCAAGTCTTCATATTTTCCAATTATACTTTCAAGTGAAATAAAATATTCCTGAAAGTCAGGTGCCTCAATTGGTTCTATCTCTACTTGTCTGTTTCTTCTTGATTGGGGATTTGCAATTGTACCGATTAGATTCTGAAGTAATCCTAGCAAATCATCTAATGAAACTGGATATGTGGATTCATGTCTGTATGGCATATCTATTAAATCAATATCTACATCTGTTCTTTGATGCATTGGTTTTTTCTGCATCGCTGCTCTTTGTAATGCAAAAATACTTTCAACCTTCATTCTGTAAATTAGTGATGAAGAAAGTGCGGCCATTCCTGCTACTTTGAGGTCTTTCTTACCTGATTTTTCAAGAATTTTTATCAACAAGTTTAAAATTTGAATTAAATCAATTTCCCAAACGTCTTTTTTGGCAACTGATTGAGGGCTAAATAGGATATTTACTGGTTCTTGAGATATGCTGTTAGGTGTTGGCGACTCGCTCACACGTGTATTCTCTTCATATTCAATAATATCTAAGGGCTCTATTTTTTTCTCATATCCAGTCAACTCTTATATTGTTAGTATCAAAAGTCACTTTGTGAAATCTGCTAGAATTATTGGCCCTAATCAACCACTTGCAGTATCTGAATCTGAAACTCCAAAACCACAAGGACCTCAGGTTTTAGTTAAAGTCAAATCTGTAGGTGTTTGTCATAGTGATTTGCACTTGTGGGAAGGAGGTTATGATCTTGGAGATGGCCAATTCATGAAAGTCACTGATAGGGGAGTAAAATATCCTGTAACTCCTGGCCATGAAATTGTTGGAACCATTGAAGAAATTGGTGATTCTGTTTCTGGTATATCAAAAGGCGATGAAGTTCTAGTTTTTCCATGGATAGGTTGTGGTGAATGCCCTGCATGTAAAGTGGGAAATGAAAATCTTTGTGACACACCAAAATCAATGGGTGTTTTTCAAGATGGTGGTTATTCTGATTATTCTTTGATCCCAAATTTCAAATATTTAGCAAAACTTGATGGTGTTAATCCAGATTCTGCAACATCTCTTGCATGTTCTGGACTTACAGCATACAATGCAGTCAAAAAAGCTAATGCAAATTCTCCTGAATTTTTAGTCATTGTTGGTGCAGGTGGTTTGGGTCTCATGGCAATACAAATTGCAAAAGCAATCACAAATGCAAAAATTATTTGTATTGATAATGATGACAAAAAATTTGATACTGCAAAAGAAATGGGTGCTGATTATGTTGTAAACACCAATGTCTCTGCATCTGTATCTACTGGAACTGGAGGCCCAATTGAAAAAATAATTTCACTTTGTAATGGCAAGGGCGCTGATAGTGTAATTGACTTTGTCAATGCCCCACCTACAGTAAAAACTGCTTTAGCTGTTTTACGTAAAAGAGGAAATCTTGTATTGGTAGGGTTGTTTGGTGGCTCTTTGGAACTTTCTCTTGTTACAATCCCTCTCAAATCAATAACAATTCAAGGTGCTTATACTGGAAACTATAATGATATGGTTGAACTTCTTGATCTTGCAAGAAAGGGAACAATCAACCCAGTCATCTCAAAAAGATATACTCTTGATGAAGCAAATACTGCTTTAGAAGATCTTAAAGCCAGAAAAATTATTGGCCGTGCAGTAATTAATCCATGATCTAATTGTAACATTTGAAACATTATGTCCTGATTTTTCTAATTCTGCAGCAATTTCTTTTGATGGTGTTTTAGCATTGTTGTTAAGAATCTCAATAATTTTCTGATCTATTTGACAAAGTAGACCAGACATCTTCACTTATACCGTCTAAGAATTTTTGGCTATTTTCATGTTTGTATCAAAAAGAATTGCCTATTCTTCTAAAATCCAACCTGATTCAAACATGGAACTATCTTGAATCTCACCTACCTCTGTTGCAAATCTCCAAATAAATGGAGAATCTGTACTCATCTGTTCTTTAATTTTTATCAATGACTCCATTTCAGAATTTAGATTTTCATCAGCTGTTTTGTGTTCTTTACAAAATTTACATTTCTCATCAAGTGTGATTGGGTCTGATTCAATTAGCGGATATGTTTTGCATGCTAGTGGCCTGTCTTTGTAAATTTTACATGGAAATCCATTATGTGGTGATTTGTTTCCGCTCTCTGTATCCAAGAAAGGGCAGGTGTTACCATTTTTATCAATGCCCATCATTTGATATGCTAAAATTTTTGTTGGAGGTGAACTCCTGTCATTTGATATTCCTATCCTTGGTAAAATTTTAATATCTAGATTTTTTTCTTTTGCTAATTTTTCTATCCTTTCTTTTTCTTCAGGTAATATCAAAACTCCAATTTTTCCAAATTTTTTGCTGGGATAATATTCTCTTTCTATGCAGCATTGAGAACATTCTTCAACACATCTGAATTCCATATTTTTATTCTAATTTTAAAGCATAAAATTCATTACGCAGTTATGATTTTTTAAAAAAACCCTATCAGTTATATGCTCTTTATGCAAATTACTTTCATGGGTAAGCGCCAAGTAAAAAGTGAGAGTGCATTAAAAGAAATTCGTCTACCTGAAGAGGGTGAACTCTTTGGCAGAGTCCTCAAGATGCTTGGTGGAGAAAATGTCTTGATCAAATGTACTGATAATGTCACAAGACGAGGTAGAATTAGAGGAAAATTAA
This sequence comes from Nitrosopumilus piranensis, assembly GCF_000875775.1. NCBI lineage: Archaea > Thermoproteati > Nitrososphaerota > Nitrososphaeria > Nitrosopumilales > Nitrosopumilaceae > Nitrosopumilus > Nitrosopumilus piranensis. The sequence continues at coordinate 1,387,891 of NZ_CP010868.1, read as the reverse complement.
AGAGAAGAGTTTGGATTAGAGACAATGACATTGTAATTATTGCACCTTGGGACTTTAACGAAGCAGAAAAAGGTGATATTGTTTGGAGATTCACACTACCTCAAGTAGAATGGCTAAAGGAAAATGGGCACATTCCAAAAGATTTCTAATTTAATACCTTAGTTAATATAGTGAATAAATTCCTTGTAAACCAAATGGAACAAGGTACCGTAAAATGGTTTAACCGTACTAAGGGCTTTGGTTTTATTGAAAGAGAAGGTGGAGACGATCTATTTGTTCACAAAACAGATGTTGACGGATTCATCAACGAAGGCGATAAAGTCGAGTTTGAAATCGGTGAAGGCAAAAAAGGCCCAGCAGCACAAAAAGTCAAAAAAACAGAGTAGACAATGAATTTTTAATTTAAGATTTCATCTTATGTTTTCTTAACCTAGTCTATCTTTTTATTATTTTTACAATTATTTTTTAATCAAAAAATTTGTGGTCCCAAGCGAAGGAATTGAACCTTCGACAACCCGGTTTCTGTATGCCTGATATGCTGTTATTTGGTCAGCCATCTAAAGCCAACAACTACAGCCGGAAGCTCTACCAGGCTGAGCTAGCTTGGGACAAGAAAAACGAAGTTTACTGCTATTAAAAAACTATCGTAGCGATTTGATCTAGTAATCAATATAAGCATAAATAGCCTCCAAAATTGTTGATTGTTTAATGTCTGAACTAAAACTCTCATATTCTGGTTACGTTTGCGCACCTTATCTACACACCCATGAATCTATTGAACTTAAAGAATCCTGGATGACTTCAAAAAATATTGAAAGACTGTACTTTGTTACCTGTACTTTTTCATCAGAAAGCAAGCCTTACTTTTCAGATTCCACAAACCATTACCTTTTAGCTAAATTCAAGGATAGTGAAAAGATTACAAATGATCTGATTGCACATAATCAAGAAAAAACATCTTTTGTCTTTAATGTAAAAGACGATCTATTTGAGCATGAAGTTAATGGAGATGTTAATTTTGTATCTGTCTATTACATGGAATATGGTGAGGATGAAGATGTTTCTGAAATTGCTCAATTACTAGTCAAAAAAGACCAAATTGAGAAAGCTGGAATAGGTAATGTGGAAACTTTCTGTTCAAATCCCTCCAAATTTACATTTCCATACTCTGAAAATATTATTGTCATTGAAGTTGCAAGTGAGAAAAGTCATCAAAGTGTAAAAAAATACTGTGAGCAAACAAGACGAGATGCTAACCGAAGGGGACTGACAATGACCAATCTGATGAGTCTTTCACTTTTAGAGCAACTAAAGTAGAATATTTAACGTTTACACATATGACCAATAGAAAAGACTTGATCAAGCCATATTGATTTTAAGCCTGATTATGTGATTTGTAGAAGATAATTCATAATCAATAAATTACAAAATAATTATAGTTATTTTGATTTTGCAAACCCTAAGAGAGGTTCGCGAGCTTTTAGGTAAGGCATAGTCATCTCCAAATATGCCCAAATTGTAATCTATTGGTTATATTGTATGATATATTTTATCGATATTTACGCAGCATAGAGTCAAAAAGACTGCGAAAATATTTGATAGTCATGAATACCTGTAACATTTGCCGTAGGTTCAGAGTATATGGGGTGTCACATGGAATTTCTATTGATCAAGGTTTTGGAGACAGTAATACTGGTTGTTGTTCTTTGATTATGTAAATAATCTAATTTGTTCTATCTCATACATGATTCAACATGCTGGATTAGTATTCTTGCAATCTGTCTTGTTAGACGTTGGTCAAAAGAATGGAATACCAAATTTGTGTAAATTTTGGCATTTCATAGTATGTGAGATCATAAATTTGGGTTATTTTTTCTAATTTACATGGATTCAACATTAAAATATATGAACTTCATAAAAAGTATGAATTTATTATGTCTGAAAGAATACAATGTCCTTACTGCAAAAAATTTCTAGTTAAAGGTTTTCTTTCTAGACACATTCAAGCATTTCATAAATCAAATACAGATAATGTCTTCAGTAGTTTTTAGGATATGTTGTCCAATCCTTTTTCTAACACTTCATTCACAATTCTTGAAAAGCTAACTGATGATGAAGTTTCTTTCAGTTTTTTTGCCTGCAAATTCCTTAATTTTTTTGCAATATCACTATTTAACATGATTGTAATTCTTTCTGCCATAAATTTACTATTTCTAGATATAATTAAGATAATCCCACCAAAAATGGAAATTGATTCACTGATATTTTTGTAAGAACTGTGGAAAATTATCTCATCTTATCCGCATCTAGTTTACAATCAACTTTGTGGTGATTGTAGAAATGTTTCAATTTGATGATATTGAATAATTGATTAGATCATTTCTTGATCCATTTTTAGTAAAATTTTCATATTTTTTATTTGTTCTACTTGACTTGTGGGTGTAAACGTTAAATATTCGACCAAAAATTGTTTTTGCATGAGTAAACCATCTGATTTAGGTTCGTTAAAAATTGGTTCTTACATTCTATTACCTCACTCAGATCAACCAAGTGGTGAGCCATGTAGAATTGTTGAATATGATACATCTAAACCAGGAAAACATGGTGCAGCAAAAGCAAGAATTGTAGCTGAAGGAATTTTTGATGGTCAAAAAAGACCTCATGTGGGCCCTGTCAGTATGCAAATTCATGTGCCTATGATTAACAAAAAAGTAGGTCAGATCATCTCTATTAATGGTGACACAGTACAAGTTATGGACTCTGAAACTTTTGAAACAATTGACGTCAGTCTAATTGATGATGAAGTTAAAGGTAAATTAGAAAATGGACAAAATGTAGAGTACTGGGTTGTGATGGATAAAACTAAAATCATGCGCATTAAGACATAGTGCGGATGCTGATGATTATCGGAAAAGCCGTCTGATTTTGTGATGACGATTATGAGTATTGAAGCGTCCTTTGAATAAACTTAAACAATTATTGAATTAATTTTTTGTTAAATGAAACTTGCGTCTCTTTTTTCAGGTGGAAAAGATAGTACTTATGCCATATATCTGGCACAAAAACAAGGCCACGATGTAGAATGTCTTCTAAGTGTATTTACAAAATCTGAGGAAAGCCATTTACTTCATCATCCAAACATACAATGGACAAAATTACAATCTGAATCAATGAAAATCCCTCACATCACAATCAGTTCTGATTCTGATAAAACTGATGATGAATTATCTGCATTAGAAATTTTATTGAAGACTGCAAAGGATGAATATGGAGTAAAAGGAATAGTGCATGGTGGAATTAAAAGCAATTTCCAAAAAGAAAAATTTGAAAAGGTTTGTTCAAAATATAATTTGGTTATAGTTGCACCATTGTGGAATGCAGAACCCGAACAATACATGAATGATTTACTTGAAGCAAATTTTTCATTTATTATGATAACTGTTTCATCTGATGGCTTGGATGATTCATGGTTGGGAAAATCAATTGGGATTAATGAAATACAAACTCTAAAAAAACTATCTAAAAAGTTTGGATTCAATTTAAATTTTGAAGGTGGCGAAGCTGAAACATTTGTAATTGGCTGTCCTTTATTTTCAAACTCGATCAAAATTAATCAATCAGAAAAAAAATGGGATGGCTATAGAGGAAGGTTTGAAATAGTGGATGCAGAATTGAATTACAATGCTTGATGGACTTAAGAGTAGTTTAGGCGATGCAATCAAAAAAATTGTCAAATCCTCAGGAATAGATGAAGAACTTATTAAGGAACTCTCAAAGGATGTTCAAAGGGCACTACTCCAATCTGATGTTAATGTGAGATTGGTTCTTGAAATAACAAAACACTTGGAGGAACGCGCTCTAAACGAAACCCCTCCACCCGGTCTTTCTAGAAAGGATCATATTGTAAAAATACTCTATGATGAACTCTCAAACCTACTTGGAAATGAATCAGAATTTGATTTCAAGCCTGGAAAACAAAATAAAATCATTCTTTTGGGAATTCAGGGAAGTGGTAAAACTACTGTTGCATCAAAACTTGCTAAATTCCTCACTAGACAAGGATACAAAGTTGGTGTTATTGGAGCAGATACCTACCGACCTGGCGCTTTGGTACAGCTCAAAACAATGTGTGAAAAATCCAATGTTGAGGTATTTGGTGAAGAAAATAACAAAGATTCCCCTAGTATTGTAAAAAATGGACTGAAACATTTTGAGGATCAACCCCTAGATGTTATCTTAATTGATACTGCAGGTCGTCATAAGGAAGAACAAGATCTGCTTGAAGAAATGGATAGAATCAACAAAGTTACTGATCCCGATTTAGCATTACTTGTAATTGATGGAACAATTGGGCAACAGTGTTTCAATCAAGCTGAAGCATTTCACAAAACAATCCCTGTGGGTGGTGTAATAATTACAAAATTAGATAGTTCTGCAAAGGGCGGTGGTGCATTAGCTGCATCTGCAGCTACTGGTGCACAGATAATGTACATTGGTACTGGTGAACGAATTGATGATTTAGAAAAGTTCTCTCCAACAAGATTTGTTGGCCGTTTGTTGGGGATGGGTGACATTCAAGCCGTTCTAGATCTGGCAAAACGTTTGGAAAATGAGGGTGATGATGTTAGAATGAAAAGAATTTCTAGTGGAAAGATGAACATGGATGATTTTTTTTATCAATTAGAGGAAGTAACTAAAGTTGGTTCACTTCAAGGGCTGCTAGAAAGTATGCCTGGTCTTTCTGGAATGGTAAAAGATGATCAAGTAAACCAAATGGAGGACAGAGTCTCAAAATGGAGATACATTATACAAAGTATGACCAAAGAAGAGAAAGCAGATCCTGACTTGTTAAACTCCTCTAGAATTAAGAGAATTGCTCGTGGTTCAGGCTGGCCAGAAGGTGAAGTTAAAGAACTGATTAAAAATTACAAAAATTCTAAGAATATGATGAAGGCCTCCAAAGGAAGGCAAATGCAAGGAACTCTTAGAAGAATGGGATTAGGTTAGCAGTACAAACAAATCTTTCTATAAAATGACTACCTATCAAAAAATTGTTCCTATCGCAAATAAAATATTAAAAAAATATGATCTATGTGAACATTGTCTTGGACGATTATTCTCAAAACAACTTCACCTTTCATCAAATAAACTTCTTGGGAAAAAACTAAAGAGAAATTCTAAATCAAATCAAAGATGCTACATTTGCAAAAATCTGTTTGATAATCTAAATTATTTCTTGAAAATGATGCATGATTCTGCATCCTTGTATTCTTTTTCGTCATTTAGCGTTGGGGCTATAATTAAACCCTCAATCGTAGATAGAGATGATATAATTCGGTCAAAATTTAAATTAAAAGGAATAGATGGGATAAAAACTGACATCACACAAGAACTAGTAAAACTGTTTTCTAAAAAAACAAAAAAGAGTTTTGATTATTTAGATCCTGAAATTGTTTTCACTGTAAATCTCAAGGAAGAGACTTGTGCTATTCGCTCAAAATCATTGACTCTTTCTGGTAGATATGTGAAATCTTTACGAGGCTTCCCACAAAAACAAAAATCTTGTTCAAATTGTTCTGGAAAGGGCTGCCGAATTTGTGATTTTCATGGAATTTCAGAATTTGATAGCGTTGAAGGTGAAATTTCTGAATTTCTTTTTAAAAAATTAGGAGGTACAACTGCTAAATTTACTTGGATTGGAGGTGAGGATAAATCTAGTTTAATTCTGGGCACAGGACGACCCTTTTTTGTCAAAATTCGAAACCCCCACAAACGTCATCTGAAGATATCTTCTGCTAATCTAAAGCATGTCAAAGTTAGTAATTTTAAGATCGTTCGAGAATCTCCAAAAACGCCCCTAAAGTTCAATTCTTTAGTTGAGGCAAAGATTTCTGCATCATTAAAAATTGATTCAAAACTATTACAAAAATTAAAAACTCTTACAGAAAACCCCGTAATTGTTTATGAAAAATCTGGAAAACGAACTGAAAAAAAAATTTTTTCAATAAAATACAAAAAACAAAACGATCATTTGTTTACGTTATTTTTCAAGTTTGAAGGAGGGCTACCAGTAAAACGTTTTGTTGCAGGAGATGATGTCTCTCCCGGAATATCTCAAATTCTTGACATTTCATGCAAATGTCTTGAATTTGATTTTTATGACGTTGAGGTAAAATGATAACAATTAACTAGCTCTGAATATTTCAAAATATCATGCCCCTAAGAAAAAAAGGTAAACACCAAAGACATGCTGATCAAAGAGCAGAGAGACGAAGAAAAAAGCACGCAAAAGCTGGAAAACCAAGTTCATAGCCAAATCAACCTTTTTACATTCAAAATTGTCGAGGGATGATATTGGATCCACTAGTTCGCTTCAAAGATGCACATTCTAAAGGAATTATTCCTGACAATGTGTATGATTTAACACTTAAGCGTTTTCCAATTACTGTTGCAGGAATTAATCGAATTGAAAAAGCATCTGGAATACGTTATCCTATTGCATATGTAGAGCCCTCATTGGTACTATCTACGCCAAATCCTAATTCTTATGAATATGGAATTTTATTTGCAAGAACCATCCCTGTAGTTTTTGAGAATAAATTTCAGGTAGTGATTCAAATATCTGCACCTTTGGTTGCTTATGGTCTCAAAGGCACGATTCATGCAATTCTGGCACATGAGTTTTTGCATTTCCTAGAATTGATACGAAAAATCTCAAAGATGGAATTACTCTCCGATGAAATTTCTGGAAATTTGTTTGAAAATGTTTACAGTGATGAAACCCGATTGTTTGAACCAAGAGTTGTATTCAAAGATCGTACATTGTTAAATCATATTACAAAAAAATTCCCTGCTGGATTTCGTGATTATAAACTTGAAGATAAAGTTACAAAATTTTGGATTAATAAAAATCTCCCGAAGATCAATGTTTCTTTGGATGAAAATACAATAAAATTACCTGCTGATGCACTTTCAAAAATTAAACTTGATCCTGCATTTGTTTCAAGGATTGAACAATTAGAAGAAAAGAGTTCTAAAATTCGTAAAAAGAAATTATATTAAAATTAAATTTTATTGATTAAATTCTGTTAGGCCACACTTTCCACAAGTATGTCTATCTTTGTGCTCTGACATGAAAACTCCTTTACCGCATCTTGAACAAATTTTTTTAATTCGTGAAATTTTGTCTCCATCTACTTTGTAGTATGCATAAACATTTGGGCTAGAACCCTTTTTGCCTGTCATTATTCAGATTTCTCCTCTTTTTTTGGTTCTTCAGCGGGTGCATCTACTGCTTTTTCTTCTGCTGGAGAATCTTCAGATGATTTCTCTTCAGCAACTGCATCTTCAGATGGGGCTTCTTGTGTTGCAGCTTCTGCTTCAGCAAGTTTTGTTTTTGATTTTTCTAATCTTGAGAAAATTGTTGGGTTGACATGTCTCTTTGCCAATCCTTCATCTTCATAAACAAAGAAAGTTCCTGTCACTATTGGCTTTCCTACATGAGTTTGTAGTCTCATTGGAATTACCACTTTTCCATCAAGTTTGAATTCTTTAGTAACCATATCTATTGCCTCAAGTTTTTTGAGTTTTCCTGCCAATCCAGCAAAATTGCACGTAAGCTCTCTTCTGGATAGAAAGGTATTGTCTATGTCTGTAATGGTCTCAATGATGGACATGTATCCAAAATCCTTTAGATATTTCATATAAACCTTGATTGAAATAGATAAGAAATTTAAGAAAATCTTGTTGAAATCTAGTATGGAACGCTATATGCTACATTTGAAAAACACTCGTTATACCCCTGAGAATTCCCGTGAGGTTGTTTACAAAGCAAGAGATCTTGTATCTGACATGAATGCCTCAATCAGGGTCGCCAGAATTGCTAAGAAATTTGTAGAACTGGATGTATCTGTGAAACCTGACGATCTTGATCAACTAATTGAAAAGTTATCGCCTATAGGACCAATTGACAACATTCGTCATGTACTTGAAGAAGAAATTGATAAAGAAAAAGGAATTGCTGATGGAATATTTTATTTTAACAATGAACGATTTTGGGAAAGTCATGAAGCATTTGAAGGTGTTTGGAAAAAATGCTTTGGAAGAGAAAAAGAAATTGTTCAAGGAATTATCTTAATGGCTGTTGCTTTTGCTCATGCCCAAAAGAATGAATTGAGTATTGGAATTGGCATGCTTCGAAGAGTTCTAGAAAAACTAGGAACATCTCCATCTACATATCATTCAATTGATGTTGATAGAATTAGAACTAAAGCAGTTGAAATGCAGCAAGAAAATAAACTAACTACGTTTGAGATTTAATTAACTCTAAAGATTTTGTAACTACCTCTGCACCTTGTAGCAGCCCTATACTTCCTTTCTTTGCTTGTGCTTCCGTCATTCTAGTTGTTCCATCTTTTTTAATAAATTGGCCTGAAACCAAAACTGGAACTGGATCATCACTATGTCCTTTGTTAATACATGGAGTTGAATGATCTGCTGAAATCACTATTGCAACCTTATTTGTATCGATATTATCCACAAGTGTTTTGAAGAATCTTTGATCAATCTCTTCTATGTTTTTCATCTTTCCTATTGCATCTCCATCATGTCCAAACTCATCTGGCCCTTTAAGGTGAACGTAGATTGAATTTTGAGTCTCCATAGCTTTTGCAGCAACTTTTGCCTTCTCTTCATAATCTGTTAGTCCTCCTGCTTCAAAGGCTTTCATCTTTAGCACTTCTGAAATTCCTAACTCTACTGGCATGTCTACTATACATGAAAAATTCATACCATACTTTTCATTAATTGGAATTACATCTGGGTACTTGTTTCCCGCATCTCTGAGTAGAATACAACTGAGTCTCTTTTTCCCTTGTTCTTGACGTTTTTTATTTATCTGACTTTCTTTACAAATGCTAATTGTTTGGTCTGAAAATTCATTTACTGTATTTGCAGTAGATTTTGAATCTTCGGTGTCTTCTAATGGTAAACATTTTTCAATTTTCAAAAAATCACCAACCGCTTTTGCTACTCCCATACCTCCAATGTTGCTGTATGCCGGATCCGTGTTTGTAATCTTTGATGATAGTTTCTTAGATGTATTTCTAATCCTTACAGTTACTCTGTGACCAATTGTTGGTGCTACTACAACAGATGTATCCGGATTTGAAAACTTTATCTTTTCTTCAATCTCTTTTGCTATTCCATCTGCATCTTCTTTTTCAATATGTCTTCCTGCCCTTCTATCAATAATAACTTCCTGATCATCTAATGTTGAATAATTTCCTCTTAAGGCCAAGTCTCCATCTTTAAAATCAATCCCGATCCCAATTGCTTCAATTACTCCTCTACCTGCATAATCTTCGTGTTTGAATTTGTATCCAAGCATATTGAATACCGCAATATCTGATTCTGGAGCGATTCCTTTTCCAACTGAAATCACTTCACCGATTGCGCCATTGCTTGCAATTTTGTCTAAAATTGGTGTATTTGCAGCCTCCAATGGTGTTTTTCCATCTAAATCTGGATGTGGCAGGTCCCCTATACCATCTAAAAGAACGTAAATCATATGAATATCAGAATTCTCCATGATTTTCCCCTGATTAATTCAGACCTGATGCTCTCCTTTAAAGCTTGCAACAAATTTTGCGATCAAAACAATACTGAAATTTTGTATTTTCTTCTTTTTAATTTCTATTCAGAACTGTTTTTGATGAATTTCGTATTTTCTTATTTTTTTATAAAATTTATTTGAAAAATATTTTTTATTTCACATCTTCTTGGATCTTAGTAAACGTTTTAACAGACATTTACTGCAAATTACAATTATGGGGGATATGCGCAAAGATTATGTTTCTGAGCGTTTCATGATTGTTTCGAAAAAAGATGACAAAGTAAAAGATTCAAAAAAATCACCATTTGCACCTGGAAATGAGTCTATGACCAACCCTTCAGTTCTGTCTCTTGTTGCAAAAGATGGGATGTTGCAAAGATTACAAGACAGTGATGATGAGTTTGTTGAAGGTTGGTCAATCAGAGTCTTTGAAAGTAAGGATCCTATTGTCTCTGTTGAAACTGAAAACTCCTACAGTGATAGGCCATTTTATAGTGAACCAGCATATGGATATCATTACATTGTTGTTGCCTCTCCAAATCAAAAAGATACTTTTGCAACAATTGATACTGAGCAATGGTCCAACATTCTAGTTGTTGTTCAAGATAGATTAAGATGGCTTTATACCCAAAAAGGTGTCACATACGTTTCAATTTATGCTGATCAAGGTGAATTATCTGGAAGCACCACCCCTCATCCACATCTTAACATACTGACCTTTTCTACAATTCCTCCAATTATTGAGGAAGAGGCAGAAGCCTCACACAAAATTCTAAATGAAAAAGGAGTGTGTCCTATGTGCCAAACCGTAAATGAGGAAATAAGTGGCCCTAGGCAGGTTCTTCAAACTGAAGGATTTATTGCATTTTGCCCTTGGTCTCCTTCATATCCATACGAATTTTGGATTGCTCCTAAAAAACACACTACTAGTTTCTCTAAAATCACCCAAAAAGAAATCAATGATTTGTCTCTGATCCTCCGGGCCACACTTGGTGGATTGTCTCAAACTATCAAAAATGTGTCCTATAATCTTGTATTCCATCTTTCTCCTGAGAAAAAAAACAGTAGACAGATTCATTGGCATATTGAAATTTATCCAATCACCAAATCCTGGTCTGGATTAGAACGGGGATATGGAATTTTCTTAAATGATATCTCTCCTGAGGAGGCTGCAGAAAAACTTGGTGCAGCATGCAGAAAAGAATTGGCAAACCTAGTTGGAATTGTATAACTTTTTGAATAGTTTATTATCTGACTAATATCTTTCATAAACCATGCAACTCGAATACTGGTTAGGGCTTGGTAGTATTGCTTTTTTTGTATTATTTGTTCTCGTAGTAAGTTCACTATATTTTTTCATGTTTGATGATCCAAATACTTCTGATCTTCCTATAAATCCAGATAACTTTGCAAATCCAAAACTCCTTCAGTTTATTTCAATTACCATTGCCCCTGGAGGAATTTTAGCTGCAGTTGCGTTCATTCTATCAAAATACTATGGCTCTAAAAAAATAGGTATGATGCTTTTAGTAGACGGAATTATTTTACTTGTTGGAATGGCATTTTGTCAAACTCTCGTAGAAAAAATTAATGATTCATACATGACAGATACTGTTTTACTTGTGCCTCCTCTGTTCATGGTATTGTCTGCACCTGTAATGTATTTTGGAATACGACTAATGAAAGTTAGAAAGGCTCGTCCAAAAAAAGAATACTTCTAAGTATGATCATATCTTAATTCATTTGCTACTTGTTTGAATCCCAGTTTTTCATAAAATGGTTTTACATCATCCGTACAATCTAAAATTGTCTTGTAACAGCCTTGATTTTTTGCAATTTCAAGAAGATATCTCATGATTTTCTCTCCTATTTTTTGTCCTTGAAAATTTTTATCCACTACCACATCCTCAATATGGCCTACTAGTCCGCCCTTGTGGATGAATTTTTGCTCAATCAAAAGTGTAGTTGAACCAACTATCTTTCCATCTATTTCTGCTATTGCTATGGTATAATCTGGATTTGAATCAATTTTTTTAAAAATCTCTTCTGCTTTATTTTTGTCAATGTCACTTGCTTTTCTTAATGAATCAAGCGTAGTGAGAAATCCCTTATTCAAATCATCTTTTTTTAATTTTCTAATTATTGGTGTACTCATTTCTATCCTTTCTTTCTGAATTTTTTAGCATATTCTTTATTTGCTTGTTCATATGATTCTTTATTTCCAATATCAGTAAAACCTTTTTTTGTAATGAAACTATTGACAATCTTTTTTCTATTCATCGCTTTTTTAATGACGTCATCCATACCATATGGCTTGTTTTTTGGAATGTACTTCAAAATTCCTGGTTCCATTACATAACATCCCATGTTGATGTTTGCCTTAATCTCTGGTTTTTCTATCCAACTTGTCACTTTACCTGTTTTTGAAGTATTAATCACTCCATATTCCAAGTTAGTTTTGTATTCATATAGACTCATTGTTGCAAATGCTTTCTTTGCTTTGTGTTGTTTGATCATATTTCTAAGACTAAAATCAAAAATTGAATCCCCGTACACACAAACAAAAGTATCGTCAATGAATTCTTCTGCAGTTTTAAGTTGACCTGCAGTAGCTAATGGCTTATTTGAAACAGCATATTCTATCTTAACTCCAAATTTTTTACCGTCTTCAAAATAACCTTCGATTGTTTTTCGAAGATAACTTACACACAACACAATTGATTTTACACCATTTTTTTTATTCCAATCTATGAGGTGCTCCAAAATTGGTTTTTTACCTAATAGTAACATTGGTTTTGGAGTTTTGAGTGTTATTGGGCGTAATCTCATACCTAACCCTCCTGCTAAAATTACTGCCTTCACAAATATTATTTCATGTGTGACTATTTATGTTCAAGGATGAATTGATGTTGAAATTTCATCTTGTTATTTTTGAGATTTTTTTCAAAATATTTTTTGGAGTATTTCCAAAAACAATTATCATTGGTTCTTTTCCAAAATCCCCTTTATGATAAATTATGTCTGGACAACTTTTTGAATTTTTAATTGCAGAATTTATCCCCCACTTGATTGTTGAACCTTTATTTTTAACATCTTGGGGTTCCTTATTTCTATCATAATTACTAACAACTAATTTAGATTTTTTAATTTTTGATATGGTTTCATTTTGGTATTTTAAATTAATTGCAGAGCAAATCTGGGGGTATTTTTTATTCATTGCCAAGAGTGCAGTTGCTACATGTTTTGAACCTCCGTATTCTAAATTCCCTGCAACAATAACATTTTTTCCTGCCCTTACAATTCTACCTGAAATTCCTAAAACATCTTTTGTAGATTTTGGTTTTTGTTTTGAGAATACAAAATTTGTTTGACACTCTGGAATGTTCTTGTAAATTCCGTTAATTTTTGTAAACTTTGTTATTGCAGATGATAGTTCTTCTTCGATACTTTTTTTATTTTCTATGTTTGTAATTGGTATTCCTCTCCCGAACTTTTTTGCATTTTTTATTGAATTATGTGTAAATTTTTTTGCAAAATATAGTGATTCTTTGATATTTTTTTTGTTTACAAGTGAATATACTATAGCTGCAGAATAGGTACATCCACTACCATGATTAATTTTTGAAATTTTTTCATCTGAAATCATATACATTGAATTCTTTTCTAGAACAAAGTCTGATACTTTGTTGTTGTTTTCTTCAATTCCTGTAATTACAACATTTTTTGCACCCATTTTTTGAAGGGTTTTAGCAACTGTTTCAGGAGTATTTTTTGATGAAATTTTTATTTTTGAAAGAATCTCTGCTTCAAATTTGTTTGGTGTAAGAACTGTGGCAAGTGGGATGATGTATTTTTGAAAGTCTTTTACTGATTTGAATTCTAATAGTTTTCCTCCTGTAGTTGATTTTATTACTGGATCAACTACAATAGGAATTTTTAATTTTTTTAATTGTTGATAAATCACTTTCATTAATTTTGCATTATACACCATTCCAATTTTGATCCCATCAATTTTAAAATCTGAAAACAATGATTCCAACTGTTTTTTTAATATTTTTGGTGATACTGGTTCAACTATTCCAAAACTAGAAGTATTTTGACTTGTAATTGCTGTTATTGCTGTCAATGTATGAACATTCAATTTTGAAAACATTGTAATGTCACTTTGAATTCCTGCACCTGATGACGGATCAGATCCACCAATAGAAAGTATGTTCACACTATTTTCTTATTGTGAGTACTAATCTATTTTTCCTTTTAATCAAACTTCTAAATTTTTGATATTTATTTTATAGTCTGAAGTTTATTTTATGTTAATGACTGAAATTCCAATTATTAATGATTCTCCTCCAGAAGAATTACGTTGCACAACTTGTTTGTTGCCAATGCAATATCAAATAAAAAAAGATGGAAAATTTCTTTGGCAATGTTTCAAATGTGGAAAGCAATATCTTGTATCACAAAATAATGACGATTCTCTTGAGGAAAGTTGGAGTCCGCCTAGGTAAATTATGCCTGAAAAAGATTATGTGAATTTAGAAAACAAAAAACTGCGTGAATATATTGAATTGATTAAAGCTGAGCTAGAATTATCTCAAAGGGTTGCTGAAATAAAACAAAATTTTGTAAATTCTTAAAATCTTGAGCGTATAATTATGCCTATTTTGGATAGAATTTCTAAAATACAATTTGAAAAGCAGTCTCTTGAAAAAGAACTGAATCTGAACTAATTTTATGATGATGATTGAGTGACACAATCAAAAGAACAAAACTCATCTTTCATACTGTAAAATTCCCTTCCACAATGTCTGCATTCTCTAATAGTTCTCATGGGATCCATTATCACATAATTGCATTTAAGAACGATCTATTTTCTTAATATAGTGTTCAGAAAATATCCAGCGATCAACAAATTTCTGTAACTTTATGATTGTTTAAATCAGGCAAAAGCCTAGATTACTATATGGCAACTCAAATGACTGCTGCACGACGTGGTGTTGCAACTGATGAAATGAAACAAGTTGCAAAAGATGAAGATGTTTCACTTGAATGGCTAATTCCAAAAATTGCAAAGGGCTCTATAATTATTCCAAGTAACAATTGCAGACCACAAAAAATTCACAATGTTGGAATTGGTAAGGGCCTTAAAACTAAAGTTAATGTAAACATTGGAACATCAACATTAAATGTAAATCTTGAAGAAGAGATTGAAAAAGCAAAGGTTGCCGTAAAGTATCATGCTGACACTATGATGGATCTTAGTGATGGTGGTGATGTTAAGCAAATAAGAAAGACTTTGCTAGAAACTGCTCCGATAACTTTTGGAACTGTTCCAATCTATGAGGCATACAATTATGGTGTTGAGATTCACAAAAATCCTCTGAATCTTACTGAAGATGATTATCTAAATGCATTTGAAAATAATGCAAAAGACGGTGTTGATTATACTACTATACACTGTGGAATTACAAAAGATATTGCTAAAAGGATTCTCAAGGTTCAGAGACATGGTGGTGTAGTTAGTAAGGGGGGTACGATTACTGCGGCATGGATGTTAAAACATGACAAAGAAAATCCCTACTTGACTCATTATGATTACCTTGTTGAAATGGCAAAGAAATATGATGTAACTTTTAGCCTTGGTGATGCCCTGAGACCCGGCTCAATTTTGGATTCGCATGATGAATTACAAGTTCAAGAAATGATCAATATCTCACAATTAACTAAACGTGCACATGAACAAGATGTGCAAGTAATGGTTGAAGGACCAGGGCATGTTCCATTAAATGAAGTTGCAGCAAATGTTAGACTTGCAAAATCTCTAATCGGTGATGTTCCATATTATGTTCTAGGTCCGTTAGTGACTGATGTTGCATCTGGACATGATCATATAGCAAGTGCAATTGGTGCAGCCGTATCTGCAAGTGAGGGTGTTGATCTTTTGTGTTATCTTACCCCTTCAGAACATCTTGCATTACCTAATGCCGATGAAGTAAAGGCTGGATTAATTGCATATAGAATAGCTGCGCATGCAGGTGATCTTGTAAAAATTCGTGATAAAGCTATCAAATGGGATATGGAAATGACTGAGGCCCGTCGTACTTTGGATTGGGAAAAACAACTTGCATTATCAATTGATCCTGAAGAAGCAGCAAAAATTCATAGTAGAACTGGCCAGCATCCTGGCAATAATGTTCCTTGTACTATGTGTGGTGGTGCATGTGTCTATATGATGCTGCCACAACAAAAAAAGTATGAAAAAGAAAATGAAAATTTACAACAAATTGAATAATACTTTTTGAAGGCTAGGAACTGTTTCAAACTTTTCTAATTCATCTACTTTAATCCATCTAAAATCAGAATTTTCCCAATTGAGTTTGATAGTTGGATTTTTTGCTTCAAATAAAAATGGAAAAATCTCCCATTCGTGATTTTGGTATTGGGGTGAATTTACTCTTATTTCTTCTGCAGCTTTGATCAAAGTTATTTTATCTTCTGTAATTCCAACTTCCTCAAAAATTTCAATTTTTGCTCTTTTCAATGGCTCTTCATTTTTCTCTATGATTCCACTAATGCCTGCCCACAAACCTTTCATAGTTTTGACTTCTTCACTTCTCTTTAGAATCAGTAATTTTTCATTACTTTTGATAAAAGATGTAACTATCTTTGTTGAACGCATATCCGTTATTTTTCAACGGCTTTGACCATCTTTGTAAGTTTCTTGTATGACTCATTGATGTCTGTATGCTTGGCTAGTCTTTCCTGACAATCTTTGATGTAGTTTACTACTTCTTCTGTCTTTGATTCTTGAACTGCAGTAAGCAGTCTGCCAATATCTTTCCAAAGTTCTTCTGCAACTCTACGAATTTCTGGATTAGCAATGATGGTCTCAATTAATTCTGGTGACTCTGTCATAATACTTTCTGCCAAAGTTTTTTGAACTCTGAAAGTTGTACCTGACATTTTTTCTGTAAGTAACATTTTTTCGTCCTTTGAAACAATGTTTGCAAAAACTAAATTCATCAAATGTGTTAATCCCAAAATAACTGCAATTTTTTTGTCATGTTCTACTGCATCAATTGTAACAAAATTCGCTCCTTCAAATAATGATTTTGTTACAGTAAGCTCTTTTTTTGCATCTTTAATTGGAACTGAAATTATATTTTGGCCTTTAATTGTTTTTACACCTGGGCCAAACATTGGATGAATACAAATTGGATTAATTTTTGCCGGCATTTTTGATAATGATGATACAACTTTAGATTTTTCAGATGAAATTTCAATTAGATATGTTCCTCTTTTCATTTCTTTTGCAATCAACCTGATGATTTCAGGAGTTCTTCTTGTTGGGGTGCATAGCACTACATAATCTGCCTTCAGAATTCCACCTACTAATGAATCTGATTGTATGATGTTTTTACCTGGAATCTTATTTTCTGAATCAAATCCTGTAACTTCAAATCCTTTATCTGCAAAATATTTTGCAAACCATTGACCCATTTGGCCTCCTGCTCCAATAACTGTAACTTTCTTCATTGATATTCACTCATGGTCTCCTTTAGTATATTCATTCCCTCAATTAGTGTCTTCTCGTCTTGACATGCAGAAATTCTTATGAAATTTTTGTAATCTCCAAATCCTTCTCCAGGAGCTATTGCTAAACCCTTTTCAAGAGTTTTATTTGCAAATTGCACTCCATCAAAACCATCTTTGTTAATTCTAGCAAAAACATACATCGCTCCATCTGGAACAATGATATCTAAATTCAATTCATCTGCTTTTTGGATCAATAGATCTAATCTATTTTGAACTGTTTTATTATTGTTGGATGTATCTGATTCTAATGCCTTCATAGCAATGTATTGGATGGGTTCTGATACATTTGTTAGACACAAAGCTTGAAGCTTTGACATTTTTTCAATGATTTTGTGGTCTGCAATTGCATATCCAATTCTAAATCCAGTCATTGCGTGAGATTTTGAAAACGATTGTGTTACAATACCTTTTTCATAATTATAACTCAAAATACTTTTCCAGCTTTCCTTTACATATTCTGAATAAATTTCATCACTTAGAACATAGAGATTATTCTTTTTAGCAATCTCAATAATCTCATCTTGTAGTTTTTCTGGAAGAATTTTTCCTGTTGGATTATTAGGATAATTCAAGACAATCATTTTTGTATTTGGATTTATTGTTTTTTGGATTTGTTCTATTGAAGGCTCCCATTTACTTTCTAATGTTGTATTAATTGTTCTAACCTTAATTCCTGAATTTAGTGCACAATCTTTGTATGCAGGCCATGCAGGCTCAATTACAATTATTTCGTCACCTGGATTTAGAAGTGTAGTAATCGCTGTAAATATTGAAAATCTTGCACCTGGGCTTACTATGATATTTTCTTGTGTGATGCTTGTTTTGAATTTTTTATTGACATATTTGGCTAGTGTCTCTCTGAAGATTGGCATTCCCCTTACTTGCCCATATTTCAAAAATCCTTTATCATACACTTCTTCTAATGCATCTTTGACAATTGTTGGGGGTAAAAAGTCTGGTTCTCCTACCTCCATATGGATAATTTTTTTACCCTGCTGTTCCAGTTCTTTTGCTTTAAGAAATATTGAAAGATGTGTCTGTTTGTTTGTTGATTGTACTTTGATTGATTCGTTTAGTAGAAAATTCAAAAACTTTGTAGCAATTTTTTCATCTAATCCAATTTCCTGACATACTGAAATTACTTTTGTACGAAGATTTTCTTCGCGTGTTTCATCTGTTACTACTTTACCTATGTTTTTCTTTACTTCTCCTATCTTTTTTGCAATATCTGTTCTAGTTTTTAGTAACTTTATCATTTCAAGAGTTACTTCCTCCATCTTGTCTCGTAGGTCGTTGATATCTGACATTTTCTTACAAAACAGGCTTAATTTGCCCTGAAATTAGAGCATGATCTGCAATTGTTAGTGCTACAAGGGAGTCAACTACAGGTGGTGCCCTTGGAACAACACATGGGTCATGTCTTCCTTTTACTTGAAGCGTAGTTTCTTTTTTGGTTTTAATGTCTATGGTACTTTGTTTTTGTGAAATAGATGATGCAGGTTTGAATGCGATTCTCATAGTAATAGGCATGCCGTTTGAAATTCCTCCTAGAATTCCTCCAGAATTATTTGTTTTTGTAATGATTTTGCCTCTCTTTACTGTATACAAGTCGTTATTTTCTGAACCATAAAGCTCTGATCCTCTAAACCCTGAACCAAACTCTACACCTTTTACAGATGGAATGGAAAATATTGCTTTACTCAAATCTGATTCTAATGAACTGAAAATTGGTTCCCCTAAACCTACTGGAACATTTGTTGTTACTGATTCAATAATTCCTCCTAACGAGTCTCCTTTCTTTCGTGCATCCAAAATACTTGTTCTCATCATTTTTGCTGTTTTAGTTTCAGGACATCTAACTTCATTTTTATAAATTGAATTAATCATTTTTTCATTGAATTGTCTTTCCATCTTTATTTTTCCAATTTGTGATGTAAACGAATTTGTTTCAATTCCCAATGTTACTTTTAGAAGTTTTCTTGCAATGGCTCCTCCCATCACATGTGTTGCAGTTAATCTTCCAGAAAATCGTCCTCCTCCTCTATAATCATTTTTTTGATTATATTTTACCATGGCCGTATAATCTGAATGTCCGGGCCTAAGTTTTGTTTTCAAATTTTCATAATCTTTTGATTTTTGATCACTGTTCCAAATTACCATTGTTATTGGAGCACCGGTTGTATGTCCCCTAAACACTCCTGAGATAATTTCTATAACATCGCCTTCTTTTCTTTGTGTTGAAATTAGATTCTGACCTGGTTTTCTTTGATCTAACATTTTTTGAATGTCTTTTTCATCAATTTCTAATCCTGCAGGACAACCATCTAAAACTGCGCCAATGGATTTCCCATGACTTTCACCAAAACTTGTCAACACAAGACGCTGACCAATAGAACTTCCCGGCAACATACTATCAAAGCTAAATGATGCTTATAATTCCTCATTCTGAATTTTCAAAAATTTTTAAGTAGTTTTGGATTATTTTTAAGATGAAATTTAGGTGTGATTATAAATTATAAAATTTAACTTTGTTTTATGAAATAATTATAATATATTCTTAAATATTATCATTACATATATAATATATGGAAAAACGTGCAAATTTTACTGCATAATTTGCGCGGCCTTGCGAAAAATGACATGTTATCTACGCAAAAGCGTTGAGGGTGTGGAGAATGCTTTTCACCCTATCCAAGGTCGCGCCTTTTACCCCTTTTAGTTGATTTTTTTAAAAATTATGGAATCTGAATTTTTGCTCCCAATCTATTCATCTCTTCAATGAAATTAGGATATGACACTTTAACTGACTCTGGATCTGTAACACTACAATTTCCTACATATATTCCTGCAATACAAAATGCCATGAATAATCTGTGATCATTTTCAGAATTTAATTCTGCACCATTAAGGTTTTCAGATGATTCTAAAATTAATCCGTCTTCTTTTTCTTCAACTTTGATTCCCAGTTTTTTCAACTCCCTAGATGTAATTGCAATTCTGTCTGTTTCTTTTAATCTTGCATGTTTGACATTGACAATCTCAATTGGGGTTTCTGAATTTAATGCCAATATTGCTAATGGTGGTAAAAGATCTGGTGAATTACTTAAGTCAAATCTTCCACCTTTTAATTTCTTAGGTGATATAATTTTAATTTCATCTTCATCAATATTGATAGTAACTCCTAACTGTTCTAAAATGTCAATGAAAACTTCATCGCCCTGTGGTAAATCCCCAATATCTCCTTTGATTATTGTTTTATCTCCATTGAGTACTGCTGCTGATAAAAGTAATGCAAGACTAGAGAAATCAATTGGAACTGTAAATGTTGTTGCTTTATAGATTTGTGGTGATATGTTATATCTCTTATATGGTATCAATGTTTGCACACTAACTCCAAATTTTCTCATTGTTGCAATAGTTGCATCAAGATATGGTTTTGAAACTAGATTGTCTTTTATTGAAAGATTGATTCCATTTTCAGTTAATGGTGCACTAATTAATAATGCAGAAATAAACTGGCTAGAAAAGTTTCCTGGAATTGTAACATCTCCTCCTGAAATCTTTCCTTTAATTTTGATTGGTGGCTTTCCATCTGTTGATTGACATTGAGCCCCCATACTTGATAATGCATCTAAAAGAGGCTGCATGGGTCTTTTTTGGAGACTCTCATCCCCTGTCAAAGTAATCTCTTCAGAAAACAAACTTGCAATTCCTGAGGCTATTCTGATTGTTGTTCCAGAGTTTTCTGTGTTGATTTCAGGCACAATTTTATCAAATTTTATGGGTTTTTTGATAATTATTGAAGAGTTTTCTGTTTCTATTTCAGCACCAAATTTTTTGCAGGTCTCAATTGTTGCTGCAGTATCAGCTGATGATAATATATTGACTACCCTACTATCATTTCCAGCAAGTGATGCAAGAAAAATTGCTCTGTGTGTATAGCTTTTGTTTGGAGGACAAACTATCTGTCCTGAAATTTTTGACTTTTCTACTTTACACTTCATGAACTTCAGCCTTTTTGTTACTGATTTTTGAAACTATAATACTACCTTCTAGTGCTGAAAATGCTTTTTTGATATTAGATTCATTTTCTTTTTTTGTAATTGCTGCAATTGCGGGTCCATTCCCTGAAACTGATGCTCCTAAAGAGCCTCTTTCAATTAAACTTGGTATGATTTCTGGATTTGAACTTAGAATTGATGATGTAGCTAATCCGTTAATTATCATTGCTTCCCAATAGTTTGCTTTTCTTGCTAAATTCCAAGCATGATCAAAAACTGATGATAACACTTTGAGTTTTTTTAGGTTTCCCCGTTTTCTATTTTTTGGAATAAAAATTACTGCAATTAAATTTGATGGACCTTTTTCATAACTCACTCTTTTTTTCTTTGCATTATCTGTAACATTAAATCCGCCATAGTAGCATGAACACGCATCATCATATGCTCCTGTAATGCTAACCTTTGATTCAATTGATGCATCAACTCCTGCAAGTAGGATCTGCTGATCAGTAAATTTTGATTTAAAAATTTTTGCGCATCCTAATGCAACTGCAGACGATATTGCACTAGAACTCTTTAATCCGTACCCTGTTGGAATTTCTGATTCTAATGTTATTGTTATTTTGTTTTGCTCCATGTCTTTTTTTGTAACAATTTTTTCAACTGTCTTGTTGATTAAACGTGAACTGAGTGTTTTATTTTTTGATTGAATGATTATGCCTTTACCTGGCGATGTCTCAACTGTTGCCTCTACTTTTAGATCAATTCCTAACGTGGCTCCTTTTTGATTTGCTATTGCATTTACTAGTGAAACTGCCCCATGCACGGTTGCCTTTGCCTTTGCCATCAAAACCCTCCTAACAATGCTTTTTTCATGGCATTATAAGGTGCTTCCATGCTGTGCCAAATCTCAAATGCTCTTATTGCTTGGCCTAATAACATCTCATATCCAAAAATAACAATAGCGTTTTTTTCTTTTGCTTTTTTTAGAAAATCGGTATTCAATGGCATGTACACAATATCATATACCACTGTCTTGTCATTAATTCCATCAAGTGATATCAGGCTTGATTCATTTTGCAGTCCTATTGATGTTGCGTTAACAATAATGTTGTAATTTTTTGCAGTGTCTTTAACTTGCTCAATAGTTATGGAATTTGCATTCAGGCTAATCTTTTGTGCAAATTCCACCAAGTCATTTGCTTTTTCAATTGTTCTGTTTGCTATTGTAATGCTTTTTGCTTTTTCTTTTGCAAATCCTGCCACAATTGCTCTTGCAGCTCCCCCTGCACCCAACAACAGCACATTTGAATTTGCAATGTTTATCTTCTTTTTCTTTATTGGTTCTAGAAAACCTTCCATGTCTGTATTGTATCCTTTTAGTATTCCATCATTGTTTACTACTGTGTTTACTGCTCCAATCAAACTACATGATTCATCAATTTTATCTAAATATTTCATCATCTCAATTTTATGAGGAATGGTTACATTGAATCCATCAATTTTAATTTTTTTCAAACTTTCTATTCCCTCTTCTAATTCTCCTTTTGGAATTCTATATGCAATGTACGAGCAATCTAGATTCAGTTCTCTAAATGCTGCACTGTGAATATTTGGAGATAATGAATGATTAATTGGATCTCCAATTACTGCAAATGTCTTTCCCATGTTATCTTCGAGTAATATGATTGATTTAAACTCTCAATTGATGAAATGGATTATTTTTTCAAGTTTGTGATTTTGTTTACTTCGTCTACACTAAACTGCCCTGGTGCTACTGCTTTTCCTAGGGAGACATATGTGTATGGACTGCCCAAATATAGGCATAAAATTCTTGAAATTCTGCCAAAATCTCCCATGGCAAATGCGATTAGATTGTTTTTCCCTTTCTTGCTGTATAATTCGAGCATTCTAGTAGAGTCATCAGTTGATTTTGCAGTACTGACAATTTTCACAAAATTTGAAAACTTACTCATTTGGTTCATCTTCTTTTTTAATTCTGCTGAGTTTGGAGTTTTTTTAAAGTCGTGCCAGGATACAAGTAACTTTGTTTTAGTTGATTTTAGATATTTGATTAGTGATGAATTTTTTTTAAGAGTATTAAATTCTACATCCAGTAAAAACGGATTGTATTCTGCAATTAATTTTATTGTTGCAATTCGCTCTTTTTCGTTTCCTGAAAACTGACCTCCTTCTGTTTTTGGTCTTAATGTGCAAACTGATTTTTTTAGATCCTTTTTGATTAATTCCAATGTTTGTGGGATTTGTTCAATTTTTAGAAAGTCCAGTCGTATTTCGACAAAATCTGATTTCTTCAAAGCTGTTTTTAGTGTCTGTTTTACTTTTTGTGGTGTCTTCTCTGCAACTGATACACATGTTTTGTATTTCATTTTATTTTTCTAAAATGTATTCGTCTGAGACTTCCATACCAAAATGTCTGCCTGTTGCAGGTTTTGAATGAACCATTACAATATCTCCTTTCTTAAGGTGTGTAACTGATACTAGTTGCCCGTTAGGTTTTACAAAACGGATTGTCTCTGCATCTTGTGCAATTATTCCCCCTACTTCATCACCTGCTTTTGCTTTAATCATTAACATAGGTCTTCTTTCAATCTTTGATCTTCCTACTGTGGCTCTTCTTGCTTTACCTTTAGAGTTTAAAATTAGTACTTCTGAGCCTGTTTCTACTTCTGATAGATAGTTGGTAGTTCCATCTGGTGATAATGTGTAACAATGCACAGCTCCGGCATTGACTCTAAATGGTCTTGGTGATGTAAATGATGAACCAACTGATTCATTATGAACTAAAAACAAAAAGTTTGATCTACTTCCAATTAACATCCCTTCTCCTTTGTGAAGCATTGATGCTGTATCTACGCAAACTCTTTCTCCATCACCAACTTCTTTAATGTCAATAATTTTTGCAGGTTTCATGTCAAAACTTCTTGTTCCTAAATACACCATTGCTTCTCTAACTTGGTTAATTGATGATGTGCTGAAAATTACTCCGTCTACTCCTACTTCTAGAATTGAGAACATCTTTCTAACTTCTTCAGGTGTTCTAGCAATTGCAAAAATTTTGGTATGAATTTTGTGAAGCTTTGCAATAATGTTCTCCAATGGAATAATTTTCCAATCTTTAACTTCTACTACTACAAAGTCTAGACCTTTTTTTGCAATAGATAAAATGTTCTCGATATCTGTATTTGATAACACTTTGAACTTTCTTCCAACTTTTTTGCCCTTTGGTTTTACAGCATTTTCTTTTTCAAGAATTACATAATTTGCATTGTTTGATGGATAAACAGTTTGTAGTTTTGTTTTTTTCTTGCCAATTTTTTTTGGATCTAGATATACCATCTTGATTCCATCTTCTTCTAATTGTGGGAGAAGTTTAGATAATTGTGCCTGTGAGCCTTTAGGGGAAATAATTAATTCTCTGTTCTTATTCAATTTTCTTCATTGCTTCCTTTGCTGTACCCTTTCTAAAAATTATTTCAGCTAGTGCTTCTACCATTTTTTCAGGTGCTTTATGTGCAAAGATGTTTCTCCCATATGTGACACCTTTTGCTCCAGCAGTCATGGCATCTTCTGTCATTTGAAGAATATCTAAATCTGTTTTTGCTTTTGGTCCTCCTGCAATTACAATTGGAACTGGTGTGCTCTTTACAACTTTTGAAAATGAATCAATGTCTCCTGTGTATAATGTCTTAACAATATCTGCTCCACACTCTGCTCCAATTCTTGCAACATGTGCAACAATTTCTGGATCATGTGGGTCTTTGATATTTTCACCTCTTGGGTACATCATTGCTAAAAGTGGCATATTCCATCTGTGACATTGATCTGCAGTTAATCCTAATTGTTCTAACATTTCTGGTTCTTCTTTTCCACCAATGTTGATGTGCAAAGAAACTCCATCTGCTCCAAGTGCAACGGCTTCTTTCACGGTACCTGTGAGCATCTTTCGATTAGGTGATAATGATAATGCTGTACTGCTTGAAAAATGAACTAAAACTCCAACTTTGGGTGGTTTTGGTAGTGATTTGATGATCCCTTTGTTAATTATTACACTTGTAAGGCCATGTCCTTCACATTTGTAAATTGTTGATGCTGGGTCTTCAAGACCCTCAATAGGACCATTTGAAATTCCATGATCCATTGGAATGCATAACATTCTTCCTTTCCTAAGAATACGATTAAGTCTAATTTGGTTGCCAGATACCATGAGTTGATCTGCTTTTTGTGCCCTACTTAAAAATAACGTGAACCATTAATCTCAAATTCATTAAGATTTGAGCACAAAGCCTCAATTACTTTTTCTATCAAGGATTAAATAGAAATTACAAAGGATGAAAGACAATTGAGTCAGACAACTGAGCAACTACAAAAAAGTGACATTAAAGATATTTTAGAAAATTCTCTAAATGGTCAACGACCTGGATCTGAAGATTGTGTCAGATTATTGGAATCTGATGATGTTCATTTGATGGGACTTGTATCTGGTCATTTGACAAGAAAACAATTTGGGAAAAAAGCATCTTTTGTAAATAATATAATTTTGAATTATACCAATGTCTGTATTACTGATTGCAAGTTTTGTGCATTTTACCGATCACCTGGAGCTGATGATTCTTATACATTAACATTGGATCAAATTGAATCCAGAGTGAAAACTGCATGGGACATGTTCAAGATTCGTCAAGTTTTGATTCAAGGAGGTCATAACCCAAATCTGAAAATTGAATATTATGAAGATGCGTTTAGAATGATTAGAGAAAAGTTCCCCAAAGTTGGTGTTCATGGACTATCTACATCTGAAATTGATATGATTGCAAGAGTTGAAAAATCATCAACTAAGGAAATTTTATCTAGACTCAAAGACGCTGGTCTGCAATCAATGCCTGGAGCAGGAGCTGAAATTTTGACTGATTCTGTTAAAGAAATTATTAGCCCAAAGAAAATTTCAAGTGATGATTGGATTAGAATTATGGATGAATCTCATTCTCTTGGAATCCCGTCTTCTGCAACAATGATGTATGGACATGTAGAAAATAACAAAGATATTGTTGATCACTTTTTCAAACTCGTAAAACTACAAGAAAAAACAAAAGGATTCATGGCATTTATTCCATGGAATTTTGAGCCAAACAATACTTTGATGCATGAGGAAGGTTTGGTAGAATATGGTACTGGTGGAATTCAACTCTTGAAGATGATTGCTATTTCTAGATTGATCTTTGATGGGCTTATCCCTCATATTCAATCCTCATGGCTGACAAACGGTGTAGGTATGGCTCAACTTGCTTTGCAGTATGGTGCAGATGATTTTGGTGGAACTTTGATTGGAGAAGAAGTAGTTTCTTGTACCGGTGCACGCTCAACTGAACTCACTGACAAAATAATCATAGATGCAATTCATCAAATTGGTTACTCTGTTGAAGAACGTGATAATTTCTATAATCCTGTCTCAACACTATAGTCCATAATCAGACCATTTAGAATCTACTAGATTCCTTGTTTTATTATCAACTTTTACTTGCTGCTGAATTTCTCTATCATATCCCTCTTCTTTTGTTTTTTGTGTTGCATCAATTCCCATCTTTGAACCCAAGTTTACAAGTGGTGATGCAGGATCAAGGGTGTCTGTCGGGGCATTATTGATTATGGTAGTGTCTCTTGCTGCATCTGCCCTGGTTGTGATTGCCCAAATAACATCATTGATATCATGAACGTTGATGTCTTCATCTACTACTACGAACATCTTTGTTAGTGATAATTGCCCCATTCCCCATAGTCCCATCATCACTTTTTTTGCTTGGCCTGGATACCTTTTCTTAATTGAAATTATAGCAAATCCTTGGAACCATCCTGCTGCTGGCATACTAAAGTCAACTACTTCTGGATGAAACATCTGAACTAATGGCAAAAATGAGCGCTCAATTACTTTTCCAATATATGCGTCTTCAAGTATTGGTTTTCCAACTACCGTTGTAACATATACAGGATCTTTTCTTCTCATAATTCCTGTTAGTGTGAATGTTGGGTATGGTTCTACTGGTGTGTAGTATCCTGTATGATCTCCAAACGGGCCCTCATCTCTAATGTCTGCTGGATCTACATATCCCTCTAAAACAATCTCTGCATTTGCAGGAACATCCAAATCAATTGTTTTACATTTTACAGTCTTAATCCCTTCTTTTCTTGTAATTCCTGCAAACAAGTATTTGTCAAGTCCTTCTGGAACTGGAGCAATTGATGAAAAAATTGTTGCAGGGTCTCCACCAATGATTATTGCAGTTGGAATTTTTTCTCCTCTATCTTTTGAAATGTCTCCATGGTGGGCACCTCTTTTGTGTTTTTGCCAATGCATTAATGCATGCGTTTTGTCTACAATTTGCATTCTGTATACTCCTAGATTTCTAACTCCTGTTTCTGGATGTTTTGTTGCAACTAAACCTAATGTGATAAATCGTCCTGCATCATTTGGCCAAGATTTTAGAATTGGCAAATCCTCAAATGACGCATCAGTTGATGTAATCTCAGTTACTGGTCCATCCGATTCTGATTTTGGAAATGATGCTGTCATCTTTGAGAGTTCTGGAAGTTTTTTTATTTTATTTAGTAAACCTGATGGCACATCCATCTTTGTCATATCTGCAATACGTTTACCAATTTCAGTAAAGTCTGTCATTTCAAGTCCTATCTCTAATCTTTTCATAGAACCAAACGCATTTCCTAAAACTGGCATATCATAATCTTTTACATTCTCAAAAAGAACCGCAGGTCCGTTTGAATACATCTCTCTTCTCATAATTTCTGCAATCTCTAAATTCGAGTCAACTTCTGTTTTTACTCTCTTTAATTCGCCATTTCTTTCAAGTTCTGAAATAAACTCGTGGATATCTTCTATTGGCACATTAATTCTGAATCTGGTTCAAGTATAAGCTTAACTAGATTTTCTTTGAATTTACACTTGAAAAATACTATATTTTACATTGGTGGAAGTTCTGTCTTTTTGTCATGTCCGCCAGAACCAAATTTGCAGTAGAAGCATAATTCTGATTCCATGTACTTTAATTGCTCCACTTGAATTGCACCAAGTTTTAGTGCAATCTTTGTTAGAATTTTGTACTTTAGTGGCATTGCAGGGATCACTTCATCCATGTATACTCTGTAATGATCGGGGCAAAATTTGAGAGTAACTTTTGCTGGTTCCTTACCTTTTTCATTTACCTGCTTTGTAAAATTGATCTGCTCTCTGATGTACTCGTGTTTTGGGCATGGACAATCTTTTCCACCTGGGTGTTTGTATGCAGGTGTATTTTTCCAGTCAAATTCTGGAAATTCTTTTTCAAAGTCGTCCATATGATCAGTAAGCAATTTGTGCTTATAAAACTTGATCAAATCTGTGTATGGAAATAACCCAAATGCTCATAAACCCCGGATTATCCATGCAGACTAATGGCAACTGCTAAAAAGCAAACTAAAAAAGATCTTGAAGCCAAGATTGCCGAATTAGAAGCAAAACTAAACTCACTTTCATCTCAGCTTTCTAAACCTGCTGAAACCAAACCCGCAGAAAAACCAGCTGAAGCAAAGCCAGCTGAAACCAAACCAGCTGAAGTGAAACCATCTGAAACAAAACCCTCTGAAAAACCAGCCGAGATAAAACCTGCTGAAACTGCCAAACCTAAAGCAACATTGCCAAAAGGTATGGACGACAAACCAGCAGAAACTCCTAAACCACAAGAAGCACCAAAACCAGCTGAGACAACCGCACAACCTCCAGCAACAGTACAAGACGCTTTAGAGGCCGCATACTATGATGCTCCTATGACTGATTTCCATCAGTACAGAGCAAAAGTAACAGGTTATTCTCCAGCACCTAACAGATATTTTGTTAGAATGACTGCTCCTGTTGGTAAAGTTCCAACATCTGATTGGAATCAACAAAAGGCATCCGTAACTGGTTACACAGCATGTTCAAACCAATACTATGCAACAAGAGCAAGATTGGCTTATCATCCAGCTGATAAAAGATTTGGAAGTTTTAGTGGAGTAAACATGAGTGTTGAAGGAGTTGAAGCAAAAGCACAAACACAGCAAGCACCTCCGCCACCCCAACCAGAACCACCAAAACCAAAAGGTACACTTCCAAAAGGATTCTAATTCAAAAACATCTTTTATTTTCTATTTTTAATAATAATATTTTTCTTTGATCACATTTTCTAATATTACATGCCTCCAAAAATCCAATGTCCTAACTGCCAGCAAAACGAATGGCTTGAAAACCCTGAATTGAGTTATTTGCCTAGAGTTGCAAAAATGGATGATGGGAAATATGTTGCAGATACTGCTAATGGAACCCATGTCAAGATTTGGCGTTGTAACAATTGTATGTACATGATGCAATTTTGGGAACCTGACTAACTGCTGAATAGTTTAGACATTATAATTTTTACAAATAATCAATTGATTTTACGAATTTATTTGATCAAAGATCCTTTACTGAACAAAATGTAAATAAACAATGCCTAATCTATTGTAAGAAATGGCAGCAAAACGAAAAGCAAGTACGAAAAAAGATCTTGAAGCCAAGATTGCCGAACTCGAGGCAAAACTGTCAAAACTTTCCTCAGAAATTGAGGCTAAACCTGCTGAAACCAAACCCGCAGAAAAACCAGCTGAAGCAAAGCCAGCTGAAACCAAACCAGCTGAAGTGAAACCATCTGAAACAAAACCCTCTGAAAAACCAGCCGAGATAAAACCTGCTGAAACTGCCAAACCTAAAGCAACATTGCCAAAAGGTATGGACGACAAACCAGCAGAAACTCCTAAACCACAAGAAGCACCAAAACCAGCTGAGACAACCGCACAACCTCCAGCAACAGTACAAGACGCTTTAGAGGCCGCATACTATGATGCTCCTATGACTGATTTCCATCAGTACAGAGCAAAAGTAACAGGTTATTCTCCAGCACCTAACAGATATTTTGTTAGAATGACTGCTCCTGTTGGTAAAGTTCCAACATCTGATTGGAATCAACAAAAGGCATCCGTAACTGGTTACACAGCATGTTCAAACCAATACTATGCAACAAGAGCAAGATTGGCTTATCATCCAGCTGATAAAAGATTTGGAAGTTTTAGTGGAGTAAACATGAGTGTTGAAGGAGTTGAAGCAAAAGCACAAACACAGCAAGCACCTCCGCCACCCCAACCAGAACCACCAAAACCAAAAGGTACACTTCCAAAAGGTACGGCCGAAAAGCCTCAAACTACTGCTAGTAGTGGAGATGGAAAATCAAGACAAGAACAACTAGAAGAGTACGAAAAAGATTACTTGCAAAGAATTGAACAAGAAAAAGCAGAACGTGAACAAGCTTATCAAGAGGCCCTTCAATCTGAAGTGGACGCAAGAGCTAAGCAATCACGTGGTAGCTTACCAAAAGGTTTTGAACCCAAATCTGAACCAGAACCTGAACCACCAAAACCAAAAGGTACACTTCCAAAAGGTTTCTAACCTTCTATACCTTTTTACTTTATTTTATTCTGAACTCTTAAAATCTTCAAAAACTTGTTTTGAATGTCCAGCAGGTTTTACTTTGGGATATATTTTGAAAATTTTTCCTTTTTCATTTACAAGAAATGTGCTTCTCATAACTCCCATGTACTCTCTACCCATGAATTTTTTCTTGCCCCAAACACCAAACATCTTTGATATTTCTTTATCTACATCTGCCAATAATGGATATTTGATTTTCATCTTATCACAGAATTTTTTGTGTGAATCTACATCATCAGGACTGATTCCAATAATTTCAATTTCCTCTTTTTGAAATTTTTTATAATCTTTTGAAAACTCATCTGCTTCTGTAGTGCATCCTGGAGTGAAATCTTTTGGGTAAAAATAGATGGCATGTTTTTTACCTTTGAAATCTAAAGATTTTACCTTGTTTCCATTTGCATCATTTAATTCAAATTTTGGAACAGGATCCCCTTCTGAAATCATATGTTCTCAAGTGAATATGCCTGTAATTAATTACTTTTTGATCCTAGCTGATCACAATTTTAATCCGAATCTTTTATATGGAAATTGACGGGGTTTTTGCTAATGGTTAATCCAAGAGCATACCTTGCTGAAGCAATATCTACATACGGATTGGTATTTTTCGGACCCCTCTCAGTAATTTTGGCAATTGCATCTTTTGGTGAGGAATTGACAACAATGTCAGTACTATTCATTTCTCTTGGACACGGTGGTGCTATTGCATTGATGATCTATGCATTTGGTCATGTATCTGGCGCCCACATTAATCCTGCAGTTACAATTCCAATGATGATTACTAGAAAGATTGGAATTGCAGATGGAATTGGTTATATTATTTCACAATTAATTGGTGCAGTTGCAGCAGCTGCAACACTCAAAGCAATCTTACCTGAACTAGGAGCCAAAGTAAACTTTGCAACTCAAGGTGGACCAAGTGACTTGATCAATAACAGTATTGGTTCAGGATTTGCAATTGAGGCAATCTTGACATTCTTCTTAGTTACAGTAATCTTCATGAGTGCTGTTCACAAAAAAGCATCTCCTGGTTGGCATGGATTTACAATCGGTGGTATGGTATTTTTAATTCACTTGATTGCAGTTCCACTAACTGGTGCATCAGTGAATCCTGCAAGAACATTTGGTCCTGCATTAATTTCAGGATTCTGGGAATTCCACTGGTTATATTGGGCAGCCCCAATCTTGGGCGGTATAATTGCTGGATTGATAATGAATTACGTCTTTGTAAAGCAAGCAGAACAAGAAGCATAACCTAACATTTTTAAAAATTTGAAATCATTTTTCTGGTATGAGTTCTGATGAAATTTCTTCAATGTTTGATATAGAAACACAAAAACTCCAAAATCTAATTTCAAATGTTTCTGAAAATATGGAAATTTCTCAAATTGTTGAGGTGTATTATCAAGTGATGAATGTCTCATCCATGATTTCAATGCTCAAACAACAACTAGATTCCCAAAATCCCAATGCTTTGTTAGAACAAATTGGAAAAACTGAGAAACTCATTTCAGAGAAGTTTAACACTGACATTCACCCAAAAATTTTGCAAACACTTTCAAATTCTATCCAGGAAACAACAAAATCACTTCAATCAAATTCTGGAGAAAAAACTAAAGAGCAAATTAAAAACGAGTCAAAACTATTTGAAGAGTTACGAAAAAAAATGAGTACTAAAGAATTTGTTGAGCAATATGACAAAGGATTGACATGATTGATCAACTTGCAAAAAATCTTATTTCATTAAAAAAAGAATTTGCAAAAACATATGATGGCAATAGTCAGATGCAAGAAGTAATTCCAATATCTACATCTGATTTATTTCAAATTAAGCAACAAGATCTAGAATTACTGCATCAGTTTGCAACAAAGAATCCTATCTACTACAACTCGTATGAAAAAATAATTGATGACACAAAATGTATTGTATATGAGGGAGATATCAACAAATATTGGTTGAATAGTATTCAACATGGCTCTAGTAATGCCCCCTTTTCTCCAACCTGGATACTGTCTGCTTATGTTGCAATATTGATGGCAAAAGATCTTGGGTATTCTGAAGTAATTGATATTGGCTCAGGTGATGGAAGAATTGCTTTTTGTGCCAAAGTTTTGGACATGGAAGCATATAGTATAGAACTAGACGAGTCACTAGTTGATCTTCAAAAGATTCTTGTTACAACACTTGACTTTCATCCGTTTTGCTCAAATGCTATAACTTTTGATTATGAGTCATTGAATTTGTCTAGTCCTGTCTTTTTCATTGGAGGGCTTGCACAGATGGGCGGCGTTGCTTTGGCAACCGGCGTAATTGAAAATATTGTATCTGATGATTTGAGGAAAAGTGCTGGTTGGGTTTTTGCAGGTACACACTCTCAAAAATACGCTCCTGATCCTAAAAATGAGGCTGGTTGGGGGACTCTTATTGAAAATAATAAACTCAAAAAAATCAAAATAATTTCTTTGCCTACTGTTTGGACCTTTCATGAAACTGATGAAACCCCGTATATTTTTGCCGAATCTATCTAATAGCAATCCAAATTAAGTGTAAATTTACCAAAGTTTTCGGACTCGTTGCATAGCTTGGATAGTGCGAACGCTTGCGGAGCGTTAGGTCGCCGGTTCGAATCCGGTCGGGTCCGTTTACATTTATCAACGAACTCTGTTTTCTTGAAATTTTTGGAATATTTTGGTATGTTCGTATCTGAATTTTTATGGATTCAAACCCATTTGTATGACATTCATACTATATAATATGTTGAGTAATTCAGAGAATGTAATATAGTGGGAGAATATTAGAATAACATTGTCCTCACATTTGGGTCAATGGAAAACCATCGGACCAAAGTTTAATGCACTACCAGTACATACAGCACTATTACATACAGGTAAGGTTTTGGCCTTTGGAGGTTCAGGAAATGAACCCGGACGGCTCAATAACTGGTATGAGCCCGAGATTTATGAACCTGATTATACAGGTTCAACAGACGGCACAATTCGAAAAATAAGCAATGATGGAATAGAAGGAGATCTATTTTGTGTAGGTCATGCATATCTTCCAGATGGCAAATTGTTTTTGGCAGGTGGTACATACCTTTATGATGGATTAGGAATTGTGACTGCTCCATTTCCGCCATTTTGGGGTCTAGATCATACTTACACCTTTGATCCAGATACCGAAAAATTCACTAGACTACCTAACATGAGATATGGTCGATGGTATCCTACTTGTGTAACAATGGGTGATGGAAAAATTGCGACATTTGCAGGACTCTCAAAATGGCCACCATGGGTTTGGCAACCAGTAAATGAAATCTATGATGAACAAAACAATTCTTGGCAAAAAATTGAAGGAGGAAACAACCTGATGCCACTATACCCTAGAATGCATCTTTTGCCAAATGGCGATCTTTTCTATGCGGGCTCATACAACACACACATGACGTTTCCATTTTCCAGATGGGGATTCAAAATTGCAACATTTAGTTTTGTAGAAAAGAAATGGAAACATTTGGAGCATCCAAAAGACATGCATCGACAAGAAGGCAGTACTGTGTTGTTGCCATTGGTGAAAAGCAAAAACTATCTTGCAGAAGTAATTCTGATAGGAGGTGGAGACATGAATGCACATGCAACCAGAACTTGTGAAAAAATTTCATTCAAATCGGGAACAAAGCAAAAATATATTCCAACAAAAAGTATGGATAACGATAGATACTATGTATATCCTGTAATTCTACCGGATAGAAATATTTTGGTTGTAGGTGGCAAGTCAGGTCACAACAGTCACTCAATCAAACACAAATGTGAAGAGATTGCACCAGAAGAAATCAAACATAACGATAAGGCAATACTAGACACCGAACTGTACAATACAGAAACTGAAGAATGGAGCAAGTTAGAACCAATGAAAGTAGACAGACTGTATCATGCTAATGCAATTTTGTTGCCAGATGGCAAAGTAATGACTATGGGAAGCAATCCTACAAGAAAATGTGTTGAAAAAAGAATAGAGATTTTTTCACCACCATATCTGTTTGCAGGAGATAGGCCCGTCATCGATGATGTTAAATCTGTGTTAAAATATGAAGAATCATTTGAGATTCAAATGCATGATGGTACAGAGATCCTGGATACTGCACTGATAAGACCATCCAACACTACACACTGTCTTAATCCTGAACAACGCTATATTGAGATCGACACTGTGCAAAATGGGGATAAGATTTCCTCAAAGATTCCAAAAAATGAGAACTTGGTTCCACCGGGATACTATATGTTATTTGTCAGAAATCATTCGGGAGTACCATGTATTGCACCATTTGTGAGGATAACGCATTAGATAGGAGCAAATAAGATGCTGAAAACAACTGAATGGTGGGAATTCATGTTGACCTTAATGTTTGAGGATAATTTTGGAATAAAATCCCAACATGCTTGGTTTTGTTCATACATTGGGATTTTTTTTGTCCTAACTTGAACTCATGACACTGTATCTTGGCATATGGATTCTCCACTAGAGCCTAGACTATTTGATATTTTGGCAGCACTTGATAATTTCTCTCAAAACAGAAAGGGAGTAAGCAATAATTATAGTATGACTGAGCCTAATGTGTGTTCAATTACTGGTGTTAACTTTTTTGGACATTTACTGGACACAAATTTGTTTAATGAAAATATTAGAGCAATAATTTCTGAAAATTTTACAGAATGGAGTTATGGAAAATGAAAACTAGACTTTTGATAGTCATTGGATGTATTGGGTTGATTGGTGTTACAGTAATTCAGTATTCTTATGCATCTTGTGCTACAACAATTCTACCAGAACCTTGTTTTGACAGCTTTCTAGTATCACAAGAACCTCTTACAGAAGAATTGATCATGGATACTATATACAGAAATCTTGAAATAAACTATGATGGCTGGATTCAAACTGACAGAAGCTGGACAAGCACTGATGTGATCTATGAACATCCAACAATAATTTGTACTGCGTTTGATTGGAAAGATCAGACCCACTACCGAATGTTACAATGGAAAGATGACTATCGAATTTCAAGTTTAGAAGATTATAGAAATGATTCAATGTGTGACAAGTGGTTTCCTCCAATGTCTCTAGATGCTGCAAACTCTAGTTTTAATTGCAAAGAAGCAGTAAAAAATGAAATTCCCACTGACTGGAAATACAATTGTTATGATGAACCTATGGGTAATCCGCTAAGAGACATCAGCTTGTCCAAATCTGATGATCCACAAAGATTGCAATTCATCTTGGAGCACTGTGAAAAACATGGCCCACTTGATTATGTTGGAGAACTAAGATATCTTAATGACACCCATTTGATAGATCTTGATACTTGTAAATGGGATACTAGATCCAACAGTGGAATAAGTTTGGACAGAACTGTTTATACTGTACCATTTTCTGGAGAAAAATCTGAACAAGCAAAGGTACTTTGTGAAGATGAGCATGTGCTAGTATATGGAATATGTGTTCCAAAACCAAAACCCTCTGATTTTCGAGATTTGCAAACGGGCGAAACCATATCAAATCCTGAAGTGATTGTAGTAATCCAGAGTCTTGGAGCAATACTCATAATTTTATTCATTGTAATTTATGCAATAAGGAAGAGAAGAAAATGAAAACTAGAAAATCTATTATGATGTTGATTCTACTTGAGTAGTTCTAATTCTATTTAGACAATTCCCATTGAAACTGAATGGATTAAAGTGTCTAAACCTACTTTAAATCCCAAATGCATGTGTCGTGATTAAATGAATGGGTACTGTTTTCAATTATTTTAACAGGTGCAAATCCTCCTGGAGTACAAAACTCTACGTATGGATTGCCTCCTGTAGATTTTTCTGCTGGTGCCGGAATACATGCCAAAGCTTTTTCAGCTCCCACTAGTGCATTTTCAGAACTCCAGTATCTTCCTGTTTTTTGTTTTTCAAGAATTTCAGGACATGTGATTGTTTTTAACATCTCTTTTTCTATTGCAGCATTTGGATACACCACGTTGTATCTATAATCAAGAGATGCGCCAAAAATTATTGCAACTACAACAACACACACCATAGGAATTATCCAGAATCGCAAGGATTCTTCATCCATGATTCTATATGGGTAATACTCTATTTAATCGCTTGAATTATTGATGATCTGTTGTAGCTGTTTGTTCATATGGTGTGAATTCTACGACATGCTTAAAAGACAAGATTCAAAGGTTTGAGAATGGACAAGGTTGGGACAAAGAATATTGTGTTTGCTGCAATTCTGTCGGTAATTGCAATAATTTTGGGAAAAACTATGGGATGTTACTTTGAAAAATAAAAACTAGAAATTCTATGAATGATTTGTTCACTAGTGTTTTAAGCAAACTTTGCCATACCATGTCATGTCAAATGACAAATCTGTATAACTTTTGCATCATGCTTTGTGCGCAAAAATCATATTTTTACTAATGATTCATCAGTGCATTATAAATACAAAAAACCAATTTTTTTCATATGGTGGTTGCAGGGGTTGTAATACTGGTATCTGTTGCTTTGATATTTACCAATACTGCATATGCCCAAATTGCCGACGAACAAGTCACTCTGTCTGGTGACTTGGAGAACAATCCAGTGGCTCAGGATATTTTAGAGAAAATCGAGAAAAGCAAGAAATGGATTGCAAAACTGCAAGAAAGAAATTTTGAGGCCTCTGAAAGACAGCGCGAACTAGAAGAAAAGAGGGCCGAAGTGCTGGAGCACCTGAATGCTGACTTGAAGAAATGGGATGATTTGTGGGGGTATTATACATTTGATAAAATGCTAGAGCGTGCACTCAAAGATAGCCTTGCAAAGGACACAGATACCATTTATGATCATCCGCTAAAGTTTACTGCCTCAAAGATTAATGCAGGACGTGCTGCTTTGGCACAAGTAATTGAGAATGGCGGAGGCCCTGAAGAGGCAAGAGACGCTTTTGCAAATGCGGCAAAGATAACACAGGCAGAGATGATTACTGCCAATGCTTTATTCAATGTTTTAAGCGGCAATGCTTACTATAATCAGCAAATTCTGTTTGAATCTGATGGGCAGTTCAATCTTGACTTGTCCGGAGAGCAGTTACGAAAATACTATCTTGATTACAGAACAAACCCTGGCTATCTGTCTGCAAATCCAAAAGACACGTTATCTTGGGAAGACTTGAGTGAAACCAATCCCAGTACACAATGCAGAGACGAATATCTACTGATATACAGAAATCATGCAGATGATTATGTCTGTGTAACTGAATACACTGCAGAGATGTGGCAACGACATGGCATGGGAATCCCCATTCACAAAGAGAAATACTCAGTTCCCGATGAACTGACAAGAGTTCAACTAAACCAAGATCGAATTGGAGAAAAAGTATCTGCAATAAACTTGAAAATCCAAAAAATCCACGATAACTATGAGGCCCAAGTCCAAAACATGGAGAAAAAATATGCTCACATGTTCGTACAGATGGAACAACAGCAAAAAGACGAGGAGAAGACTGTACTAAACAAACTAAACTCCGACGAGATTGATGCTGAAAACTTTAGTGCACAGATTATAGACATTCGTGAAAAATACAATGAGGTTGAAAAGAACATGATCAAGGAAAAATTTCAGGTACTGGACATCATGGAAAAGTCAATGAAAGAAAATCTGGATACATTGATATCAAAATATGATCATGATTCTGAAATCAAGATTGTCTGGAATGATAAGCAAAATACCTATAACGCAACAATTGATGTGTGATTCAATCATCATGTTTTTTTACTTCCAAACCAATAAAAACAACCATTAAAATTTTATCAACTTAAGATCTTTGTACAAATATTGAGTGAATCATATGATGAATACCGGGAACTGGTAGCAGTTGCAGTAGAGCATGCACTTTTGGTAATGGGAAAGCTAGAATTTCATAAAATCCAATCCGTTCTACATGAAAGATATGGAATCACTACGGCCAATTCACTTGATAATCCAGAATATCTTAAAAATATTCTACGTGACTATTTTGGAAATTCATATCAGGACATATTGGATACAATCTATCAGGTAATAGATGATAAAAAAGATGTCAAAGTCATAAAAGATTTTCTTTATGTGATGGGTACTTAGAGTTGGAAATAAACACCAAAACACATCATTGGAAACAGTTTCTGTTTTTGTCCCTTGCAGCTGTAGTTGTAATTTATGTTGCTGCGGATGTATTTGAGCAAGAAAATTATCCACTGGCAGAGGATTGGTATCCTACAGACATTGCGTTTATTATCGCTCCGAGCATCGTGATAATTCTTGGCATAATTCTCAACTTGAAGTATGGGCTTAAGGGATATCATGGTAAGGCATGGTTGTTTTTCACAATTGCAATTGTAAGTTGGTTTATTGGAGAGTTGTCATATAGTTATGATTATGAATATGATATAGATGATTTCTCCACACTAGCAAGTGATATTTTTTACATCTTGGGTTATCCCTTCTTTTTTGCGTTTTTGGTATTCTATCTAAAACCAAGACAAAAGATCATAACAAAAACCATGATTGTGTTTGCATCGCTAATGTCTCTGACATTTGTTGCCCCCAGTATTTACATATCATTATCTGGTGAGGCAGAAATAGATGTACTGACCATGTTTTTTTATGTGGTCTATCCAGTTTTAGGTGGAATAATTTTTGTACCTTCAATAATTACAGTATTCCTATTTTTTGGTGGCAAAGTGAGTTTGCTTTGGATTATGATCCTTCTTGCCACCATTTTGGATATTGGTGTTGACACTCTTTATCTTGTCACGTCACTAGATGCCACATATGGCCCAACCCACATAATCAATATTTTCTGGATATGGTCATACATCCTGTATGCCTTTGGTCAATATCTACACATCAGGATATTCACTACTGTTTCAAAATAAAAACTGGAACTGATTAATGAAGAACAGTCCGATCGGGTCCGTCTATCATGTATGTCCGGAACCTTTCCTGACTACATTTGGAAAGTTTACCACAAACTTGTAGTCATCTATAATCCGATTCTCCGCTTCTTCTGTAGTAGATGACCTCTAGACATCTTCTGCAACACACATTGCAACAACCGTCGCACATTCCTGTCACTAAAATTGAACATGGTTTTGTATTGAAATTAGTTTGGCCTCTAGTGTGCATATTGCTTGAAAATATTTTTTTCTATTAATAGTGTCCAATGATTTTTTTCTAGTGCTAACCTGATCTAATATTTTATATGTTTTTAAGGTATTCTTTCAAGTTTTTTGTATGAATCTTAGAAACAAATTTTTGATTGTGATAATGATCAGCTCAATTCCAATGATTATAATAGCAGGCACCTTGAACTACCATGCTTCACAATTTCATATTATTGAAGATACATTAGATCATCTTAATGCTATTGCAACCATCCAAAAAGAACGAGTTAATGATTCTATAGACCGAAATCTTGAAAGACTGCAAAGTGTTACTAGTAGAACACAGTTACGTTTGAGTCTTGATGCATATAACCAGAACCCTAATGAAATTGATGGGGATAAAATCCGCCACATTCTAAATGACGCTGTAGCCTCAATTGTAGATTATGAAGAGATTATAATTTATGATTTAAACGGCAATGAAAAGTTCTCAACCATGAATTATGCATCACATAATTTTATTCCAGATGATATAATTTCATCTGATCAAGACAATTTTCTTAACTTTGTACATGATGGAATAAATCCAAAACTTGTAATGTCTGCACCTCTAATTCTTGATGAAAAAATTCTTGCAACTCTTGTGATAGTTGCTATTCCTGATTCCATCTTGGATATTACTAGTGATCATACTGGATTAGGTCTTACTGGAGAATCATTTTTGGCTCAACGCAATGCAGATGGTGATGCTTTGTTTTTGACTCCACTACGATTTGATTCTAATGCACAGCTAAACAAAGTTATATCTTCTGAACAATCAAATGTTCCAATAATTCGTGCACTATCAAAACAAGAATCTAATTTCATAGACACTGTTGATTATAGGGGTGTTGAAGTCTTATCCTCCTCAAAATATATTGAAAAAACAGATTGGGGATTAGTAGTAAAAATTGACAAATCTGAGATATTTCAAAATCTTACATATGTCCAATTAATTTCAGCTGGAAATGTTTTTGTTGTTGCGATAATTTCATTGATTTTATCCATTCTGTTTTCACGAAACATATCATCCCCAATCATTGCTTTGCGTAAAGCAACCAAAGATATTGCTAAAGGAAATCTAGAGACTAAGATCACACTTAACGGACCTGATGAAATTATTGGGTTAGCATCTGATATCCAAACAATGAAAACTGAATTGGAAAAAGCAGAAAACCGCATAATAAAAAATGCTAAAATGTATGCTGTGAGTGAATTTTCATCACGACTGATTAATGAACTAAAAAATCCTTTAGATGTAATTTCTACACTTGTATATCTGATAAAAAAAAGAAATCAAAACATATTGAGTGATAAAGACAAAGAAGATTTTGAACGCGTATCTATTGCTTCTGACAAACTAAAAGATCATATTGACAATTTGCTTGTTCTTGTTGGAAAAACTATGAAAAAAGAGAAAATTTTGCTCTCTAAAATTATCACAAAATCATTAAAATCTGTGATAATTCCTGATAAAGTGATTGTTAACAAACCCACTGAAGATTATGAGCTTGTATGTGACCCTCATAAAATAGAAATCGTTTTTGTTAATTTAATTAAAAACGCAATTCAAGCAGTTAATGGGGAGGGAACAATTACTATCAAAATGACTAAAGAAAAGAGTTATCTAAACATTGATTTTATTAATTCTGGCCCTGATATGCCTGATGATGTATTATCTAAACTGTTTGAACCATTGTTAACAACAAAACAAGAAGGACTTGGGTTGAGTCTTGTTAGTTGCAAGACAATTGTTGAACAACACGGTGGAAAGATTACAGTAAAAAACGATCCTACCACCTTCTCTGTAATTTTACCTCTAGATGACAACCTTTCATAATTATAAAAATTAAATTTTAAATAAAAACTGAGTTTTGTCTACTTTTGACTTTCAGAGATAAATTAATTCATTGTTCGAAACTCCTTTGGTTAGAATTATTGTATTT
This sequence comes from Nitrosopumilus piranensis, assembly GCF_000875775.1. Taxonomy (NCBI): domain Archaea; kingdom Thermoproteati; phylum Nitrososphaerota; class Nitrososphaeria; order Nitrosopumilales; family Nitrosopumilaceae; genus Nitrosopumilus; species Nitrosopumilus piranensis. The sequence goes on along the minus strand of NZ_CP010868.1, from coordinate 1,345,961 downwards.
TGTTATATTTTATGATTGGATTAAAATAAAAAATGACAGACAAATTGTCTGTCAAAATGAGGTGCACTAGAAAAGTTATAGGTTGGTTGCAATAAAGGCACCAATACCCATACCCATTACAACACCAATGCTCATACAAATAAGATCGAATTTTACGACCTTCTTGAATGGGGCCTTAACTATTTTATTCCATGTGTCGATTTTTTGAGTTTGCATATCTTTCACCTCGGAACACCATTCAAGCTTCCAAATTAATTAACTACGAGCGAGTTGACTTTGTTTTGGTTGAAATCAACTATCTTTTTCCTTATTAATCAAAATCAAAGTCATTTTGTATGTGTGACCCAGGCATGGCATGTCAGAGTGATGCTCTTGTATCCGGACAGCAGAGCCTGATGACACACAAATAATTAGAAATGAACTTTCTCGTGATTATTTTACCTGGAATTATTTTACCGTTTTTGGTATTGCCGCCAGCTTTTGGATTCAATGACATGGATACACGATTTATGGAAAACGCTAAAAATTTTTACCAAGAAAAAAAATATGATGAATCTATTTTAGAATTAGATAAAATACTGGAAATAGAACCAGAAAATGTTGATGCGCTAAATATGAAAGGCTCAATTTTATTACTTCAAGGAAAATATGTTAGCTCCTTGCAAAATTTTGAACGAGCTGCAAGTATTGATCCAAATAATTTTGACTCTATTAACGGAATAGGAAATTCGTATTACTTTCTTGATAGGTATGATGATGCTTTGGATTATTATGAATTTATCTTAAAAAAAGATAGGAGAAATGCAGATGCTCTCGTAGGAAGTGGTAATGTTTTACTAAAGTTAGAGCAACATGATGATTCTATATTATTTTTTAATCTTGTATTGGAAAGAGATCCCAATAATTTAGCAGGACTGCAAGGAAAAGCTGATGCGTTATTAGCTACAAATCAATATGGTCCTGCTATGAGATTCTATGAAAAAATTCTTGAAATTGATCTTGACAATGTTAATGCCTTAAATGGAATTGGTAATGTGTTCTTAGAATTAGAACGATATGATCCTTCTAGAAACGCCTTTAACATTGCACTTGAAAAGGATCCAGAAAACATTACTGCATTGCTAGGTTTAGCTGAGATACATTTTCTAGAAGAAAAAAACATCAAGTCTCACAAAATTTATGAGCGGGTATTACAGCTTGATCCTGATAATACAAAAGCGTTGATTGGAGATGCATCAGTTTTAGTCGAATTGGGTAGAATTGATGATGCATTGGAATATTTTGATGAAGCCCTTGAACTTGACCCTACTAATCAAGCTGCAATTAGTGGTAAAGATTTGATTTTAGAAGACAAAGTAGGCGATTCACTTGACTTGATACTGATTGTTACAATTATTGGCAGTATCACGTCAGTCTTTTCATTTATTGTTGTAATGTTCAAAATTAGAGAAAATGCAGACTTGAGGCGTAGATTGATAGATTCTAATGAACAAATTGAGGATTTGGTATATAAAATGATGAAGAATATGGCCAAAAAAGAATCTAAACCTTTGAATAAAGAGATTAGAAACTAGAATTTTTTATTGCAATTAGAATATTAAACTATGAAATTGTTCGCAATTGCTATATATCATCAACACAATTTTTTGATGTGAGATTCACTCTCAATGTTTTTGTTGTTTCAATATCTGTTTTAGGATTACTTTCCAGCCCATTTTCATTTGCTCAAACCATTGATGATGAATTTGAAAATATTACAATTGAATTAGAAGAATCTATCTCTATTACTAGTGAGGATACAGACACACAAGATACAGACATTGATAGTATAGCGAGCAATTTAGGACAACAAGTTTCAAATTTTGTTCATGAATCACGAGAATTATTTAAACAACAAAAAGCAGAGACTAAAGAAGTAATTTTACAATGCAGAGAGAATATGAGAAATGCAGAACCCTCTGAAAGAAAGTCAGTTAGAGAGGAGTGTAGATCTAATTTAGAAGAAATTAGAGAATCTTACAAAGAACTTAGAGAAATATATCGTGAGACTTTTAAAGAATTTAGAGAAAACATGAAGATATTCATACAAGAATCAAAAGGCCTACCAGTTAATTCTGCTCAAAGAGATGCCGCAATAGCAGATATTGAATCTATTTCTGATTCAACTGAAAAAAGGGAAAAATTAAGAGAACTAAAACAGAAAATAAGTGAACAACTAAGAGAAGAGAAAAAGCACCTGCGTGAACAAGAAAAAAGAGAACGTGATGAATTACGAGAAAAGCACAAAAAAGAACGTGATGAACTAAAAACAATTCTAGCTGGTTCAGATGGCGCAAAAGATGCAGCAAAAGAAATTAGAGAAGCATCACAAGCAATTACAAGGGCAGAAAAGAAAATCAATGAAGCACAAAGGGATGGAAAGGATGTTTTTATTTCACTAGAAAAATTAGATGAAGCAAAAGAACTTTTAATATTTGCAAAAGACCATTTTGCTGCTGATGCTTTTTCCAAAGCTGAAGATTTAGCAGAGGATGCAAAAGATTTGGCATCTGAATCTAGAATGAAATTCCTTGGAAAATCTGCCGAAAATCTTGATGATAAACATGAAAATGAATTAGAAATTGAAGTGGAAGTAGAAGATGGAATTGCTAAAATTAAAATTGAAAAAAATGATGGTGAACGAGAGTTTGAAATTGAATGGACTAATGAGCAAAATATTATTGCAGAAATTGCTTCTGTTACGGGATTAACTATTGCACAGATAGAAGAAGTAATTGAATTTGAAATTGATTCTATCAAAGATGAGGGTGAAGATGAGGATGAAGACGACGAATAATAATCTGAATTTTAAATAAAAAATCTGTTTTCTGTGATATGAATATCTTAAATATTATGACATCATATGTCAATAGTGACTCAGGAAGATTTCAATTTTTCATCAATCAAGGTTCAGGATATAATGAGACGTGCTTTGATTACTGTCAATACTAATACTACTGCACTGCAAGTGGCAAAGATGATGGAGCAAGGTGGAATAGGTGCAATCATTGTAAAAGATGCCGACAATCTTGTTGGAATTGTTACTGACAGAGACTATGCTACAAAAATTGCTGCAAACAGTCTTTCCTTAGACACTCCTGTTGAGAAAATAATGTCTTCTCCATTAATTACAATTAATCCAGATGAGTCAATTTCTGCAGCTGCAAAAATGATGGCCACTAAAAAAATAAGAAAACTAGCAGTATCTGATAACGGCACCATTACTGGAATCATCACTTCTACTGATCTAGTAAATCAACTAGCAAAATAACTAGAAAGTTTTTGTCTTTCTAAGAAATATTGTAACTGATGCCATATAACATCCTGTGGCAATTACTTCTGAAATCAATGATGCCAAAAATGGTTCAATTCCTATTTCTAGAAAATAATACAAAGTTGGCCATCTTATCCCAAGATAAATAATCTCTCCAACCCCAAAAGAAGAAACTAAAGCAAGTAACTCTTTTCTGATTAACTCCTTTCCCATTGATTTGTAGCGATCTTTGTTGTCCCAGTAAAATAATCCTGAAAATATTCCAAAGTAAACAACATAACCAAAAATTATTGTAAATGTTGTGTTAAGATAATTGTCATAGTCAGATAACATTTGTGCAAATACTGCAGAAAGTGATGCTGAAATTACAAAGCAAATTAGAAAACTTCTGTTAATTCTCAGTAACTGCTGATTTAATTTCATGATTTTTTTAAAATTTGATAACTAATATTTTGTTAGAATTTTAAATAATCATGAATAGATGTGAGTGGGCAACTCAAGAACCAAACATTACCTATCATGATAAAGAATGGGGAAGACCTCAACATAATGATCAAAAATTGTTTGAATTTTTAATCTTGGAGGGTGCCCAGGCTGGTCTTTCATGGGTAACTATACTAAAGCGCAGGGAAGGCTACAAAAAGGCATTTTCTAATTTTGATGCGCTCAAAGTTTCAAAATACTCTCAAAAACATGTATCAAAACTACTACGAGATGAATTCATAATTCGAAATAAACTCAAAATCAATTCTGCAATAAATAATGCAAAACAATTCCTTAAAGTCCAAGAAGAGTTTGAGTCTTTTGATAGATATCTTTGGGGCTTTGTAGGTTACAAACCAATTAAAAATAAATTCAAAAAATTATCTGATCTCCCCACATCTACTGAAATATCTGAAAAATTAAGTAAAGATCTAAAAAAACGTGGATTTAGTTTTGTGGGCCCAACAATATGCTATGCCTTAATGCAGGCAATAGGCATGGTAAATGATCACACTACTGGATGCTTTTTGTATGGAAAATAATTTTTATTCTCCTCTATTTCTGATAAAGCATGGCAGAAGGAAAATTTGCAACATCTGTTTCCTGTATGGATGGAAGAATTCAACTACCACTAGCACAATGGATTAAAGAAAATTATTCTGTTAATTATGTTGATGCCATTACAGAACCTGGTGTTGACAAAAAAGTTGCAGACAATTCTGATCTTGAATCAATTAAGACAAAAGTTGGAATTTCAATTAATGCACACAAATCCGAACTAATTGTAGTGTCAGGTCACTATGACTGCGCTGGAAATCCTGTATCTGATGAAGAGCACATATCTCAAATCAAAAAAGGTGTGGATGTGATTTCATCTTGGAACACTGGCGCTAAAGTTATTGGAGTTTGGGTTGATGGCTCTTGGAATATCAACCCTGTCTAGAATAATGGATTCAAAACTTTCTCATTTTTCTAAAACAGCTGGACCTGGAATCTTATTTGCCTGTACTGCAATAGGTGTGTCTCATCTTGTTCAATCTACTAGAGCAGGCGCAGATTATGGCTTGCTGATTTTAGGGTTTGTGGTTGTAGTTACTTTGTTAAAATATCCTTTCTTTGAATATGGTTCTCGTTATGCAAATTCTACTCAAACTAGTATAATTGATGGATACAAAAAACTTGGAAAACCTGCATTGTGGTTGTACTTTTTCATTACAATTGCTTCCATGTTCTTTGTTACAGGAGCTGTAGGATTTGTTACTGCAGGATTCTTTGAGAATCTTTTTGGACTTGATTTTCTTGGAGAATGGACGATAATCATTTTGTTTGCTGTCTGTGTTGGCATACTTGGAATTGGAAAATATCATGTTCTTGATAGTTTGATTAAGATTATTGCAATAGTTTTGCTTGTATCTACGGTTTCAGCATTTCTACTTTCTCTTTATAATGGCCCTATAGAACCTGTTGCAGGATTTGAACCAAAAGATCTTTGGGGTGTGTCTGGAATCTTTTTCTTGCTTGCACTAATGGGGTGGATGCCAACTGCAGTTGATCTTTCTAGTTGGAATAGTTTGTGGACGCTGGAACGAATGAAACAAACAAACTACAAACCAAAACTCAAAGAAACTTTGTTTGAATTCCGATTGGCATATCTTATCACGGGAATTCTTGCAATAATGTTTGTCACATTAGGTGCCTTCATCTTTTATGGTTCTGGTCATGAATTACCAAACAACAATGCTCTATTTGCAAATGAGATTGTTTCATTGTACACTAAAACAATTGGGGATTGGAGCTACCTGATAATTACTGCATCTGCATTCACTGTTATGTTTGGAACCATAATTGCAGTGTTTGATGGATATTCTCGTTCCTTACAAAGAACAATAGAGTTGATTTTTACCAAAAAAGAGGAAAAAATACACACAAAATTTCGAACCTTGTATGTAGTGTTCTTACTCGTAATCGCTACAGGTTCACTTGTTGTAATATTTCAGTTTGGGAATAATCTAAAGGAATTAGTTGATTTTGCAACAGTTCTTTCATTTATTATTGCACCTATAATTGCAGTATTTAATTTCCGACTAGTTACTGGTAAATTCTTGAATAAAGAATCTCAACCATCTGGGATATTGAGGATTTTGAGTTTTGCAGGAATAATTTTTCTTAGTGGATTTGCAATGATATTCTTAATTATGAAGTTTTATTCATAATCCTTTAAATTTAAAAAGAAATGACCTCCTTATGATAACAATGAGAATCTCTACTAAAATGAAAAAAGCACTAAATGATCAGATTGCTCTAGAATCTGCAGCATCTAACAGTTATCTTGCAATGGCTTCTTGGTGTGAAGTTACAGGATACCAAGGCGGTGCAACATTCTTCTATGCTCAATCAGACGAAGAAAAAACACACATGCTAAAAATAATTCATTACTTAAATGATGTTGGGGCAATTGCAACAATACCTGCAGTCAAAGCACCAAAAAGTTCATACAGATCCCTTGAAGAAACAATCAAAACTGCTCTCAAAAATGAACAATCTGTAACAAAAGCAATTCATAAAATTGTTGAACTTGCACATAAAGAAAAAGATCATTGCACATATGCATTTCTAGAATGGTTTGTAAACGAACAAGTTCAAGAAGAAACAAAATTTGAAACAATCTTGCAAAAGTTTGATCTTCTTGGTAGGGACAAACTCGGAATTAATGAAGTTGATAAATTCTTAGCTTCTGATTCTGGTGATCCACCTTCTTCTACCGCCTAATTTTTTTCTAAAATAATTAATACTTCATATTTTACAATTCATCCATGACAGTCACTGTTACACGAAAACCTGGTGGAATAACACAACTATTCAATACTGATACTGGACGTGTGACTTACAAATGTAAAGCAGATTCTGCATACATGCTAATTGAGGCATTTGGTGGGATTGTAAAATTTAATCAAAAAGATGCAATAGCTACTGTTACTGGCCATGTAACTTCTTTGGAATCATGTGATGTGTTAAAAAATGGTCACCCCGAATACAAAGATGCATTGACTAGAATAATTGCAGAACACAAAGAATTTGCAAACAATATTTCCGAATCATACCAAAAAGAAATCACAGAACTTGAAAACAAGTTATCTGGTATCTAAGGTTTGTACTTTTGACATTTGCATCCTCTGACTAGACATTTACTATTTCCGTCCATGTGGATTGAGTTATCATGATAGCATCCGATTCCATCATTACTACATTTCATTTTCCCATCTTAGAAATTATTTTTTTTGGGTTCATCATGTTCCTTGCCGATATGTGCTGCAAGGTCAATAACACTACTGCCAAAGTCTTTTCCACAAAACTTACAATAGAAGGTGTATTCATTTGACAAGATTAATCCTTAAACATAATATTATTAAAAAATTTCTTGATTTTTGATTAATTTAACCGTAAATTATACAATGCTCGCATTCACAATCATCTTGTTTTTTTGCTTTTTTCAAACAGTTTTTGTGTTGGCCTGCTTGACATTGTACACAAACCTCATCAATATTGTCTACCTTGGTATATTTTTTTGATTGGTCAAATCCAAAACCGCCATCTTGTGGGCCTACCATGTTTTTAGATGTGTGATGTAGTATTTCTAGTTCACTGATTTATTGCAGTCTTTATTGTGTTGTATAATTGATTTTTGTATGATTCTATGATTCCTCGTATCTCAAATGAATCCACGTATCCTCCTGCTGATGCCCTAGTTGCTTTTAGCAAATAACGCAATGCCCCTTCTTCTATTTTTCCAACATAATATCCATATAGAAAATCTAATTCATTTTCACACTTCCAAATCTTTTTGACATTTGGAAATGTTTGTTTGATTTCAGAGTCTACATCTAAAATTCTATTTTTAATGTATAAGTCAAGTGATTTTCTTATTGATGAGTCTTGAAGCAATTGTAACTTGTTTAGTATACTTGTTTTTTAGTCCTTTTTTTCATCATCTGCATTGTCTGGGTTATCCCACATGTGCATAGTTCCTCTAATCATAAATGAGCCTACAATAATTGCTACTAATCCTCCAACTATGAAAATAAAAAATCTCCCTACATCCTTTATGCTGGCCAATAATGCTTGATTGTAGTCATTCTAATTATAATTGTCTGAATGACTAATTAGATTCAATAATGAGTTTGAATGATTCCTATCATATGTCTAGAATAAAACAAATTGCTATTTGGATTGGAATTATTGGGGGCGGAATAGGGTTCTTCTTCTTTTCTATAGAAGCTGCTGAATTCATGCGATAACTCAAAAATTAATTACACTGTAAGAATTCCTAAAAATATTGTCTGAAATCACTCCTCAAATCAAAAAATTTTTGGATCTTCAAAAGTTAGGTTATATCGCAACTGTTTCTTCTGATGGCACTCCAAATATTTCGCCTAAAGGAACTATAATTGGATGGTCTAAAACTCAATTAGCATTTGCAGACATTCGTTCTCCTGACACAATGACTAATTTGAAAACAAATCCTAATGTGGAAATTAACGTCATTGATCCCTTGTTGCGAAAGGGGTTTTTGTTCAAGGGTGTAGCCAAAATCTTAAGTAATTCCAATCCTTATGATGATATTTTAAAACACTATCGTGATAGTGGAATCAAAAGTCCAATTGGTTCTATTGTATTAGTTGATGTAACTGATATCTCAGAGGTAATTTCTCCATTGTATGATTTGGGAATCAGTGAAGAGGAAATCAAGTTGAAATGGAAAAAGCATTTTGAAAGTCTATAATTTCTGATTTTCGGATTTGAGTTTTTTTAATTCTTTTTTAGTTTCTTCGTGCTCTTCTCTCTCTTTTTCTAACAGTGACTGTATTGCTTCTAATTCTTTTTGTGTCATGTTGAGTTTTGATTTCAGTGATCCTACAACGGCACTAGCAGCCTCAATTACGCCTGCAGAACTTTTGTTATTTCCTTGAATGAACTCTTTCTCCTTGGGTGTGAGAATACTGGTGTCTTGAAATTGATCTTTTTTGTCCAATTCCTCTTTTGCATTATACAATCGTGAATTTGCTTCATCAAGTTCTTTTTCTGCATCTATCTGTTGCTTTCTAATCTGAGCAAGTGCTAATTGTTCTGATGTAATTTTTTCTTTAATTTCATCATATTCTTTAGTCATTTCTTCTAACTCTTGTTTCATCTTTGACAAGTCATCTTCTGTTTTATTAAACTCTGTAATTGATTTTGAATCTTTGATTTGTTCAGAATTTTTTGTTTTTTCTTTAGTTTCTTTATACTCACGAATAGATATGTCAAGCTCCATTCTTTTTTGATTTAGCTCTTTTTTGACGGACATCAAACTACTTACTGCTGTTTCATATTCTCCTTTTACTGATTCAATTTTTTGCTGAATACTCTTTAATTCATCTTGTTTTGCTCTAAATTCATTTTGGAGATTTTCTACTTCTGTTTCTAGTTCTTCTTTTAGTACATATTCATCACTGTTTTCTGATACTGTTTCTTCCTTTTTACCAAACAACCCCATATCATTTTTCACCGTCTTTCTCTAAAAGATGAATCTTTCTTTATTGTTGTTTTGTTCTGCCTCTCAAAAATTTAAGGTAAAATCCTAATCCTCCAATTATTAGTCCTACAATCCATGTTGCTATGCTCATACTTTTTGGAACAATTGCTTCTTGTGGGCCAATAATTAGTAATAATGCCCCCAAAATAATTAGGGCAAATCCCCCACTGTTTTTTGATCTGTTATGCTCAGAATGGACCAATTTTACGTGTACTCTAAAAGTTTCTCTGCTACTTGTTTTCTTCCAATATCTGAGATAAATGGACCAATTTTTGGTCCTCTGGAGGTTCCAAGAATTATCTGATATAATATTTTAAAGAAATCTTTTGGTTGTACATCATTTGATTTTGCAATTTGGTAAATTGTATTTTGAATGTCTTCTGGTTCATCCTCTGCTCCAAGAGTTTCTGCTAAAATTTTTAATGCTTTTTTTGCAGTGCCATCTAGTTCAATTTGCATTTTTTCTTGTTCATCAAACTCATCAGAGTAATTTCCTGCAAGTTCAATGAGTTTTTCAATTTCTGGTTCTGGGTTTTTTATTACCCCATAGTCAATTAACTTTTTCATCACCCTTTCATTTCTATTTTCTTTGAAAATTTTTGCTAATTCAATTAATAGTCTATAGTTAACATGTGTACTTGGCTGTTTTGGGGGATTTAATAGATTAACATATTCGTAGAGTCCTTTTGACTTTACAAGTTTTGCTTGATTATCTATCTTAATTCTTCCAAAATTGATGTCTTCTAATTCATTGTATTCATTCATCAGAGATGGTATGTCTTCTAATCCCAACTCTCTAGCCCCTGTGATTCTTTTGTAAAGTAACAATAGAATTGATTTTGAACTGCCAAACTTTAACCATCTTTGTGCAGTCAACACATTTCCTAATGATTTTGAAATCTTTTTTCCGCCTTTGTCTAAGAACATTTCATATTTTACGTGATGTGGGTGTGGGAAATCTAAAATCTCATCTGCTACCCAATCATTTACTTTAACAGAATCCATGATGTCTTTTCCATACGCCTCAAATCTAATATCAAATGCTGACCATCTTGCTGCAAATTCTACCTTCCAGGCAAGTTTTCCAAGATCTTTTGCAATGTCTGCTTCTCCTTCATGCCCACATCCTTTGATCATTTTTGAGCCTATTTCAGCATCATGACAATGATACTTGACTTTCTTTTCATCTGCTATATACTCTGTTGCTTCTGCTGTGTAGAGTCGATTACAGCTTGCACATACTGGAAAATATGGCAGGTACTTTTGATATTTCTCTTGTCCTACTAACTCTGAAATTTTTTCTCCGATCTTTGTGCTGTTTTGTAAAATGGTGTGGATGTTGTTTTTTAGTAATCCTTGTTTGTATGTGTCAATTGCTCTTCTAAATTTGTATTTAATTCCAACTTTGTCTAGTCCATCTAAAAGAATACTGCTCATGTGCATGCCGTATGAATCATGGCATCCATATGGATCTGGAATGAGTGATACTGGTTTTGCTAGATGTTCTTCCAAACCAAACTCTTGCATTCCTTCTGGGATTTTTCGCAATCCGTCAAGATCATCTGAATATGCAATTAATTCTGATTTGTAACCTAAATTCTCTAAAGCTAGCTTTACTCCATAAGCTCTTACTGCATCGCCCAAACTTCCAATATGCGGAATTCCTGATGCTCCTAGACCACTTTCTACTTTAAGAAGTTCTAAATTTCTTCCAAGTGATTTTTCCCTTTCAAGTAATTCGGAAGCTAATTTGTCAATCCAAGTACCCTTTCCGATAATTTCTTGTTCTGACATATCTTATCCCTTGTTTAATATTTTGGACATGTATGGCCCATATAACGAATACCCTAACTTTTGATAGTACTCTCTGGTACCAACTGCACTAATTACCAATAACTTTTTTGCGTCCAACTCTTCTTTTGAAATTCTTTCTGCCTCTTTCATCAAATTTTTCCCTAGACCTGAGTGTTGTATCTCACTTTCTTCCTTTTGTCCAATCTTTACTGACTTTCCATAAACATGAAGTTCTCTGACGATGCAAGAATTTGTCCCTACTTCATCTCTGTGTGCATCATTACTTGGCTTTCTCAATCTCAAAAACCCATAGATTGATTCGTTATTGTCTTCATATGACAAAAATACTTCTTTGCCTCCTGATGAATCATAATTAATTCTGTTTAATTTGATGTCTTTTGGCTCTGATTTTTTGTTTAGTCCTGCCTCCCTACATCTAATACACTTGCACTTTGTGCCTTGTTTTGCTAGGTTTTGATGTACAATCTGCCTTAGATTGCCTGATTTAGGACCTGCAATGATCTCATTTGGAGAAATCTCTCTTTGAACACGCATAATTCTTACCCATTTTGGAATATCTTTCTTGACCTCTGTCAATACATTGATCATGTCTTCATCAGAATACGGTGTGTACTTTCCATCTTTGTATTCTTTGTACATTGGAGTGTTTTCAATAACCAATGATGGGTAAATTTTTAGCATATCTGGACGTAATTGTGAATCTGAAAATAATTTCTTAAAATCTGTAATGTCTTCTTTTGGTGTCATTGATGGTAAACCTGGCATCATATGTGCAACAATTTTGTATCCTGCATCCTTTGAAATTTGAAATGATTCTATCACGTCATTATAATTGTGTCCTCTGTTAACAATATCGTAAACTCTTTCTTGTAATGATTGAACACCAATTTCTATTCTTGTTATTCCATAATCTAACATCCAATCAACATGTTCCTTCTTACAATAGTCTGGCTTTGTCTCAATTGTAAATCCTACATTTCTAATTGATGCATGCTCATTGCTGGATTTTGCTTCTTGCAAATTTTTTGAGTCTGTACCATTTAGTGCATCATAACATGATTTGATAAAATTTTCTTGATAATCTTTTGGCATAAATAGAAATGTTCCTCCAACAATTACAATTTCCATTTTCGATGGATCATGTCCAAATGCAATCAACTTGTCAATCTTTGTTGTTATTTGTAATTTTGGATCATACTCATTTTCAATTGCATTTAATGTGGATGGTTCCTTTCCTGTATAACTATTTGGCGAATTAAATTCAATACCTCCTGGACAATATGTACATCTTCCATGTGGACATGCAAATGGCTTTGGCATTAGTGCTACTACGGCAACCCCTGATGCTGTTTTTGCAGGTTTTTTTAGTAATACTTTTTTAAGTTTGTCAAATTCTGATTCACTTGCCATGGAAAGTATTTCATGATTTCTTGGAATTCTTTCTAACGAATATTTGGCACAAATTTTCTTAATTTCTTCTTTAACCTGCTTTTTGTTAGGTTCATTAATTGTTAGCAAATTTTGAGTAATTTCACTACATGCCTTTGAAAATATTGAATCTAACTTACTCATAGGTACTCACACTAAATTGGACATAAATTCGTTAAATAATTTGGCTAATTTTGAGCCTACCGTCGCCTAGTTTTTCTTTTTGATTTCACAGTCTTTTTAGCTGGTTTTCTCTTCACAGTCTTTTTAGCTGGTTTTCTCTTCACAGTCTTTTTAGCTGGTTTTCTCTTCACAGTCTTTTTAGCTGGTTTTCTCTTCACAGTCTTTTTAGCTGGTTTTCTCTTCACAGTCTTTTTAGCTGGTTTTCTCTTCACAGTCTTTTTAGCTGGTTTTCTCTTCGCAGATATTTCAGTTCTCATTGCTTTTATCTCGTTTAATTCATTTTGAATTCGTTTTATTTCTGCAATCATGTTTTCTCTGAATGATTGACTGCTTGGATCATCTAGCATTGCTGCTTTTCAAAAATTTTTGCTGAATTTAAGACTTTGTTAGAAATTATTCGTGTTTTTGTTCTATGTTTTGCTCTGATCCGCTGTTTCCACTTTTCTGTTCTTTTCTGTACTCTATCTTCAACCAGATTGGTGTGATGATTGTAGTTACTGCTACCATAATTACGATTGTAGAGTATACTTCTGATGTTAAGACTCCTGCTGTCACTCCTACTCCTGCAACAATCAATCCTACTTCTCCTCTTGAAATCATCCCAATTCCAACCCTCATTCCTTGAGCCTTGTTTTTCAAGAAAAACATTGCTGGAAGTCCACAACCCAACAGTTTTGTAACAATTGCAACTGCAATGATTACTCCACTAATCATCAAAATATTCAAATCGACTGCACGAAGATCTACTTGAGCTCCAATTATTGCAAAGAATAATGGCGCAAAAATTAATCCAATCTTTCCAATATAATTTTCCACCTTTTCAAATACTTTGGTAGTTGATAATGCCATACCTACTGCAAATGCTCCTACAATCGGTGATAGTCCGATAGAGCCTGCAAGCGCAGCCGCACCAAAGAACGACGCTGTTGCAATTCCCTCAACACTACCTTTTGCTTTCCACAGTCTTGGTGTAATGATTTTAGGAATTACAACTACTGCTACTATGAGCATAATTGCAAAGAATCCTAATACTTGTAAGATTGTGATAGTTACTTCCATGAGGTCAATATTGTCTACTCCCCCATCGCTTCCTGCAATTGATGTGACAACTGATAATACTGCAATTGCTAAAATATCATCTACAACTGCTGCACCGATGATTAGTCTAGCTTCTGGAGCTTTTAGCTTTCCAAACTCACTGAGTACTTGAATAGAGATTGCGATACTTGTAGCAGTTAGCGCTGTGGCAATTAGCATTGATTGTAATGCATCAAATCCAAACATTTGGAATACTACTAGACCTGCGAAAAACGGTACTACTACCCCTAAAGTTCCTACTGTAAATGACGCCTTACCCCCTTTGAGAAATTCTTTTGGTGTCATCTCAAGCCCTGCCATAAACAAAATTACAATTGCGCCCATCTCTCCAAGTATTTTGATTTCATCACTAATCTGAAGCAGTTGTTTTCCATCAAGAACAAAAAATGATCCTAATGCAAACGGACCTACAATCATTCCTGCTAACAACTCTCCTAATACAATTGGAAGTTTTAATCTCAAGAAGAGCTCTGCCATTAATTTAGCTGCAAACAGAAGTATACCTACTCCGATAATTGTTTCAATGAAGTGTGCCTCTGCAGCCATTTTTATCTAATAATTCTGGAAAAATCTGTAATATAAGGCGATACCAAGTTGAAAATTATTTTGCTGTAGTAAAATTAAGCAATTTTTTTAGAGTTCACAAAAACTCCTTTTTTGGAAACAATTTGTCCAATCTCTTGACTTGAGATCTTGTGTTTTTTGAATATTGACTTTATTCTTGTTGATTGATCTTTTGGTGCAATCACGCAGAATCCTACTCCCATGTTAAACGTCTTGTACATTTCCTCTGGTTTTACCCCTTGTTCTTCTACTAGTTTCATAATTGGTGGGGTTTTTGGTAGATTGTCTATCTCAAAACCTATCTTTTTGAGGCGTAATAACTTGGTAAATGCTCCTCCTGTAATGTGGGCAAGACCATTAATTTTGCATTTTTGTACCATTTCTAAAACTGGTTTTGTGTAAATTTCTGTTGGCTTTAGCAACGCATCTCCTATAGTTCCAACCCCTTTTACTTTGTCTTTAATTGAATATTTTTTTAGTAATGCTTTTCTTGCAAGTGAATACCCGTTTGAATGAATCCCAGTACTGCTTGCGCCAATAATTACGTCTCCTGCTTTTATTTTGTTTCCAAGAACCATTTGTTTTTTTTCTACTAGTCCTACAACCATTCCTGCCAAATCAAATGCAAATCCTTTTCCTTCGATTACATCTGGCATTATTGCAGTTTCTCCTCCTACTATTGGCATGGCAGATTTTTTTGCCCCTACAACTAATCCTTCTACAATTTTTTTAAAAATTATCACATCATTTTTGTTTGCAGCAATATAGTCTACAAATGATATTGGTGTTGCACCAATACAGATTATATCATTAACATTCATTGCAACACAGTCTATTCCTATTGTGTTGTATTTTTTCATCATGTTTGCAATTACAACTTTGGTTCCAACTCCGTCTGTATGTGTAGCTAAAAGTTCTCCTCCTGGAATCTCTACAATCCCAGCATAATGTCCAAACCCGTGTGTTATCTTTGCTTTTTTCTGTAATTTGTGAGTTGATGAAATCAATTTTCCAATTGCTTGTTGACTCTGTTTAATTTTAGAAATGTCTACTCCTGCTTTCTTGTAGGTTAGAACCATAGTTTGTTGCCCTTTTGATATGAATAAAAGAATTTGCCTATTATTTCGATCACATATACATTCCAGATGTTTCTTCTCTGTGTTCTACGTATTTTTGTGATAATTCACTAAACTCTGAATGAATCCTATCTTTTTCTTCTTGTAGGTCTTTTGTATCAATATTCATGTCATAGAATCTGTTTAGTGCCTCAATTAATGTGGCTGCAGCCTCTGAGTCTGGAGCGATTTTATTTGCTTTGGCCAAAAGCGTGATTCCTTGAATCTCTCTTACTAGACATTCATTTAGAATTCCTCCTGGAATACCTGTGATGAATCCTTGCGGAATCATACTGATGTCTTTATCTGCCATTGTTCTTACCAAATCCTCTTCGGCAGCACAATATGCTTTATCATCATGTTCTACACCTGCAACTCCATCTAAAATTACAATCTCCTTTGATCCTTTTTCAGCTGCCCAATCTAAAATTGATGATACTAATGAATACAATCCTTCCATACGTAGTGTTATTTCACAAATTATGGCACAGACCGTTCCTTCTTTGTTTGAATAGAACCTAAACGGATGGCGTAGCCTCCCTCGCATAAATACTGTTGAAGGTGGAAGATATTTTGATCTCATTACTCCAATTTCTTCCATCTTTAATTTTTCAATAATATGATTAATTGCAACAGGTCCAACAAGTCCTGCTCCTACAAACCCTGCAAAGATTACGGGACTTTTTAATTCAATTTTCTTTGTCTCAAAGACTTCAGCCTCAGGAAATTCTTTAGTCACTGTTTACGTCGATTTGTTCTATCTAATTACTTTTGTTACTTTGTTTTTGATATGTTTTTTGTTAAATCATATTCTAGGTAAACTAAGTCATTCATTATGTTTAAATCCCTGAATTAAATCTGAGATTTGCCGTTACAAGGTTTGTAGGTAAAACCTAGTTGATAATATCATACGGAAAGAAAAACCTTCATTTCAAAAAATTAAATGAAAACTAACCTTGCTCTTGTGTGTATGAGGAACTAAGATTGCCTCATACACTATTGTGTGTTAATGCATTGGAATTTTTATATAATCTGAACTGTATGGTATCCTTGCACCATCTTATTAGGTAAATTCCTAAATCTATCATTTCAATCATGCTGCAATCATCTTCTTTGATTGACTTAATGCACTTACAGTGTATAGTATCTTGTCTCCTTCGGGAATAGGATCCGCACACTGTCCGCATTCTGGTAGGATAACATTGGCATCGTATTCAATTTCACCAATTGGTTTTCCACAGTCTTTACAGTAAACTGATTTTGTATCGTAGATATTCATTTTTTATCAATTGATAATTGTCAAGAATATTATTAAGCAGATTTAGAAATGACTTTGTTCTGAATATTATCAACTGGTTTACTCTGATCTGGTTTTAGATAATTTCAAACTAATTGATTAACTTGATTTACAATAATTACTCATGAAACATGCGTGGAAATACCGTGATCTCAAATTAGAAGGAAATTCTGATAGTGCTGGAGGCACACTATCTTACAAAAAGTCGTACAGGGGGTCAACTGCTTATGCTGAAAAGAAAAGTCTGTATCATATGGTAAGTAATCTTTGCGAGGATTGTACCAGGATGAAATGTACCTCTGGATGTATTTGCGATTGTCATCCAAAACATTGGTGGTAGTTTATGAAAGTAGAAATTGTTCAATCTGAAAGCGTATCGGAATTAGATGAGATGATCAACGAGTGCATTCAATCTCGTAAAGTTGAAGATATTAAGCTATCTACAACTATGTTAGACAATGGTAAAGTTCAGTATGTTGCATTAATTATGTTAGCAACATAATTATCATAATTGGATTGGCATTGCTATGATAAAATCAATATCATCTAGTTTAATTATTCCTTTTAATATTAATTAGTGAAATAAATGTCGTCGCCTAACTCTAATCGATTTGTAATAGATCAACAAGTTGAAGATATTGAGATGCCTGAAAATCTCAAATTAAACACATTTTTGCAAGAGTTTAGTGTAGACTGTTCTCACCCTGAATGTAATTTTGGAAACTATGGATTTGCATTTGGTCAAGCTCCTTTTCCTGTTCCAAAACCTGTAGTTGATGCACTAGTAAAAAATGCGGATAAAGGAACTTATGCTCCTGTCTCTGGAATTACAGAATTAAAAAATGCAATTTCCAAATACAACAAACATTATTTTCACATTAACGTTGATCCTAAGCGAATTATTGTCGGGCCTGGAACTAAAGAACTAATTTTTAATTTATTGGAACTTTTACATGGAACCGTAATTCTTCCTACTCCTGCTTGGTTGGGATATCTGCCACAAATCAGATTTCTTAGAAAAAATTATCACATGTTACCTGTAAATAAAGACGGAAAAATATCTCCAAACAAACTGAAACATCTTGCACTAAGATTGCATGATAGGCAAAAAATTTTGATCTTAAACAATCCAAATAATCCTACAGGATTATTTTACTCACAACTAGAGTTAGAAGAAATAGCTGATGTGTGTCGACAACAAAAAATTACTGTAATTTCTGATGAGATTTATGCCATGACTACTTATGATTTTAGTCAATTTGTAAGCATGTTGCAAATTTATCCAGAAGGCACATTTGTTACGAACGGATTATCCAAATCCCACGCTGCAGGCGGATATAGGATTGGCTATGTATTGTTTCCTCAACATGTGGTTAATTTCAGAGAGCAATTCAAAAAAATCCTTGCCACTGAATATACTGCAACTTCTACTCCTATCCAACATGCTGCCATTGCAGGATTTGAAAATAGCGTTGAGATGGATGACTATTTCAAAGTCACTCGTGAACTGCATAAAATCATGGGTGAGTATACGTACAATCGATTAAATGAAATTGAAGGCGTAGTCACTACAAAACCTGAGGCAACTTTCTATTTGCTTGCAAATTTTAATTATTATGCTGATGATTTTGCTGCAAACAACATCAAGACCTCACAAGAATTTTCTATTGCGTTGTTGGATCACCCTTATCATACTGCATTAGTTGGTGGGGACAGTCTTGTTTTAGAAAGAACTGATTTTAGTGCTAGAATTGCTTTTGTAGATTATGATGGAAACAATGCAATGAAAAATTGGATTGCCAAAAAACCATCTACGGCATCTGCCAGACTTGAATTTGTTCATCAAAATGCACCAAGAATTGTAAAGGGACTTGATATGATTGAGCGTTTTCTAAAAGATGTAAAAACAAAATCAATTGTAAAATTTACACATAAAGAAAAAAACTCTAATGCAATTTAACCTGTCATACGAGATGTTTACAAAATTAGATATTTTCATCTAATTGTCGAAACATATCTTTGGTATGATGCAGAGAATTTACATGTCAATTATTTTTCTGCATAAAGAGACCTAGCATTGTATGTCCCTTGTCAGTTATTGTATAGATCATGTTTGATCCAACTGCCTCTTTTTTGATAAAGTTGTAATCTACACATAAGTGAAGATAGTTCAGAAATGACTTTTTCATTCTGATCTTTGATTTTGAATACAGTTCCGAAAATGTCATTGGGTTTCCTCTTAACTGATACAATAATTTCAATAGAGATAACGTGCTGTAATCTCTAGTTCTTGCTTTTACTGCTCCAAGAATTTCTTCATCTCTTTTGATTATGAAATCTTCGAATTGTTCTGCCACTTCTAGTGGTACATATGTTAGTCTTGCTCTCATCATACTGTACAGTACGGTACATTACCTTATTAGTCTTTAACTTGAGCTTTGTTGAACTTTCTAGCTGATTTTTTTACACTCTTTCGTGCCTATATTTTCTAATTTTAGATCTAAAGTCTAAATTCGATCTGAATTTATTGCTGATAACTGCCTATTCTCATAAATAGCCCCTTTTTTTGAAAATTACTTGTGAAGAAGATAGAAGCTGTAATCAAAAGAAAAAATTTTCCTACGATTAAAACTCATTTGAATATGGTTGGCACTTACATTATTGATAAACGAAATCTCGAAGACAGTAACATCTATGATGAATCAAAAGGCTCACGTGTTGGTTCAACTGGCCTAAAATCTATACCACTTGCAAAAATTGAAACTGTTGTTCCAGATAAAGATGCACGAAAAATTGTTGAGATGATTTCAAAAAATTCTGGTTTGTCTGCAACACATGGAGGAAAAATCTTTGTCTCTGAAATGGAAGAAGTTGTTGACATGGAAACTATTGATGGTAAACAAGATCTTGAAATTACTTTTGAAGAAAATGTGGCATCAAGACCTTTGCCAAAACGAAGTAGGTTTGTCCCATTACAGAAATTTACTTTACATAAACTCCAAGTAATCTATGAGGAAAATAAAGAAACACTTCGAACTGATTATAGAATAAAATCATTTAGTGATTTTGTAAATTATTGTATAATGAAATCCTTACCTGCACTAGAAAAACAACTCAAAAATCCTACAATTGTTTATGAAAACAATTTTGGAGATTTTTAATTTTTAGAAAATATAATCTGAAAATAACCACAATCCAACTAAAGTTAGACCAACTGCGGCCATTATTAATTTTGCAATAGTAATTTTAGAGACTTTCATATGAACAACAAAAGTATTGGTGGTATAACAATTATTCCTACTATGGCTGCAACTTTTGGATAATCTTTTGGTTTAATTGGTTGCATTTTTTCCCTTTGGAATAATTTACTTTTACGAAAATTCATACCACATCACATTATTGTTGATTCGCCTTCTTCACCTGTTGCAATATCTATTGCACGCAATACTTGTGAAACAAAAATCTTTCCCACTCTGCCATTTTCTTTGATGATGTTTACCACTTCGTCCTCTTTTGACTCTGGTATGATCGCCTCGATAAAATACTTGTCATTAAATTGTGGAACAAAAATCTCACTTCCTTTTGATGCGTGAATTTCAGGACCGGGTCTCTTTCCCCTGCCTCTAACTTTGGTTACAGTAAGGCCCCCTATTCCAACTACTTTTAGTGCTTCACTTATTGCCATGACGTCATTTTCGCCAAGAATGGCTTGTATTTTGAGCATTTGATAACTATAGTTTCAACTTGATAAATATAATTTCTGATTTTGTAGACCAAATGATTATCATTTGACAATCAAATTTAGATATTGTTATTAATTAAAAACGAGTCTTTTTTTTAATGGTACTTGACTCTGGTGATACCGCGTGGATGCTCGTAGCTGGAAGTCTTGTATTGCTTATGATCCCTGCATTGGGTCTTTTTGAATCTGGTTTACTAAGAAAGAAAAATGCCGCTTCAATTTTCATGCAAATATTTTTCGGTTTGGCACTTTTGAGTGTAATGTGGTTTGTCTTTGGTTTTAGTTTATCATTTGGTCCATCTGATACTGGTCTTGTAGGAAACATGGATTGGGTATTCCTAAAGGGTATACCCTCAGACGCTCCACTTGATTATGCACCAACAATTCCGGGAGTGCTGTTTGTAAAATTCCAATTGATGTTTGCATGTATTACTCCATTACTTCTTACAGGAACAATTGCTGAAAGAATGAAGTTCAGCTCATTTATCATATTTATTGCAGCATGGTCTATGCTCATCTACTATCCACTTGTACACTGGGTATGGGGTGGCGGTTGGTTATCTCAACTAGGAGTTGTAGACTTTGCCGGAGGTATTGTGATTCACACAAGTGTTGGTATGGCAGCCTTAGCTGCTGCACTAGTTCTTGGAAAGAGAAGGAATTACGGTCCTGCTATTATGATTCCTCATAGTATTCCACTTGCAGTCTTAGGTTCTTCTTTGTTGTGGCTTGGTTGGTTTGGATTTAATGCAGGAAGTGCACTTGCAGCATCTGGCGGTGTTGCAGGAAATACTGTTATTGTAACACATATGGCTTCTTCAGTTTCAGCCCTGATTTGGGGTGGACTTTCATGGGTAAGAACAGGAAAACCTTCTGTTGTTGCTACAATTAATGGTGCAATTGCTGGTCTTGCTGGAATTACACCTGCATCTGGATTTGTTAGTGCTGAACATGCCTTTGTAATTGGAATTGCAATCGGTGTTATCTCTTACTCTGGTGTAGTGTTATTCAAAGAGAAGTTACGCATTGATGATGCACTTGATGTCAGCTCAGTTCACGGTGTTGCAGGCATTGTAGGTTCTCTTGCAATTGGTATCTTTGCAAGTACTATGATTAACCCTGGTGGCGTGGATGGATTGCTATTTGGAAATCCTGATCAACTATGGATTCAAGCAGTAGGCGTTGGTGTTGCAGCAGCAATAGGATTTGGAGGAACTTGGATACTGATGCAAATAATTAAGCATTTGATTGGAATTAGAGTTTCACCTGAAGTTGAAGATGTCGGTCTTGATATCAGCGAACATGCTGAATCTGCGTATTCAGATGAAGAGGAATTCATGCTGGATATGGATACGTACACTGATGAATTACAAGAAAAAGATGAAATCTTTAGAAAGAAAAAGAAGTAGATTTGGTGTATTCTTTGGCAATTAATTATGATGTTTTATCCAAAGAAATTCTTGATTTAGATCCTCAGGTACGATTTGCTGGTGTGGCAAATAATAAAGGCGAATTGATTGCAGGGGGGCAAAAAGATGAAGTTGAAAAATTGCTGGTTGGTGATGAGGTGAAAATGTCTATTCACTATGCTTTACAAAAACGGGATTTGTATACAAATCTGGCTTATAAGATAGGTCATGAAAAATCCTCTATTACAGAATATGAAAAAGTAACAATGATTACCATTCCAATAAATTCAAATGAGTTATTTCTAATAAGCACTGAACCTAGAGCAGACTATTTGAAAATTATTGATACAGCAAGTACTAAACTTGATTCCCTAAAAGAATCCGAATAATCGTTTAGGTCATAATTTGAGCCTAAACTTTGAATTTAGAATAGCTTGAATTGCTTGAATTGTAAAATTATAGTAAATGTCTCACTTTAAACCATCATAAACTGAAAGTTTCTTGTGGAAATCGTAATCAGTGCAGTTCTTACTCTTGTAGGATTGGTAATGCTGTGCTTTGGTGGTAATTGGCTAGTTAGTGGTGGCGTTGCTATTGCTAGAAAATTCCGCATCAGCAATCTTGTTATTGGAATGACTATTGTAGCGTATGGTACTTCCACGCCAGAACTTGCAGCAAGTGTAGCAGCTGCAGGTGAGCACAGCGCAATCATTTTGGGAAATGTTGTTGGAAGTAATATTGCAAATGTTGGAATGGTAATTGGAGTTGCAGCAATCCTTGCTCCAATTGTAATTCAAAAATCATTACTTCGAAAAGAAATTCCAATCATGTTGGGAGTTTCTATCTTACTTGTTTTAATTTCAATTGATGGTGAACTATCTAATTATGATGGAATACTTTTGCTTGTTGGGTTGGGTGTGTTTGGATATTATACTCTAAAGGATGCAATGAAACAGCGTCAAAAAAACAAAGATGAACTTCCTCAAGGAAAAGAAAATGTCTTTCTAAAATCAATTGGTCTGATTGGACTTGGTATTGGTCTTTTGTATATTGGTGCGATTCTAACAGTTGATAATGCAGTAATTCTTGCTAAAGAATTTGGGTTATCTGAAAAAATTATTGGTTTAACTATAATTGCAATTGGAACATCTCTTCCAGAATTGATCACATCAGTTATTGCAATTAAAAAGGGACATGGGGATATTGGTGTTGGTAACATCATAGGAAGCAACATCTACAACATCTTAATGATAATGGGAGTCGGTGCTGCACTTGGCGGTGTAATAATTTCAGCTGATGTTTACGTTGACTATGCAATTATGATATTGTTTAGTCTAGCACTACTAATTGGTCTTAAAACAGGCGTGATTAATAGAGTCGTGGGCGTAGGTTTGGCAATAGGATATGTGGCATATCTTTTGTTGACTTTTTTCAAATAATGTTCTGATTTGTTTCAAATTGAATTTACTTTGATATTTTCAGCCTTGATTGAAGGAGTGATGGATGGCAATGATGCCCATTGGATAACATTTTGTTGATTGTTTCCAATTTCTGAAATATTTTTTAACATTGTTGGAAGATTGTGAACAATTCTTACAGATTTTCCCGGACCCTTAATTTCACCATTTTCTATAATTCTAATGCCGCTTCTTGCAGTACATGAAAAATCACCCTTTATGGGATTTACTGCATATGTATACCATAATCTTCCAATTAACAATCCGTATTTTGTATCTTTGATCATGTCTTCTTGCGAGGATTTTCCTGAATCAATTTTTAGGTTATGTGGTGCTGAAATTGGAATAGGTTCTGAACTTCTGCCCATCAATGAGCTTAACCTTGCAGCATTTCCTGTGGATTCTTTATCTTCTTTGTAGCTATCAAAAAGATTAGAAAAAGTATTTTTAAAAACACCTTTTTCAACTAAACTGTTTTTTCTTGTAGTCATTCCTTCGTCATCAACTGATTTTGTTCCTATCCCTTCTGGTATATGTGGATCATCTGTTAAATTAAAATCCTCAACTGCTATTTTATCTTCAAAATTATTTGAAAAGCAACTCTTCTTTTCTGAAAATGTTTTAAAATTGAAATTTGATCCAACAACAAACGCTAATAATTCTCCCACAGAATACGGCTCAAAAATTATTGAATAAACATCTGAGTTAATTTTTTTTGGATTTATTGATTCAATACACATTTTTTTTGCATCTTGACCAATCTGCTCTGCTGAAAAATTTGATAGGGTTCTGCAATTTGCGTGTCCTATTCCTGATACTGGTAAAATCCCTTGCTCTGATTCTGCATTAATGATTCCTGAAATGTATGTTGATTTGTCATTGAAATGGAGTCCGTTTGAATTCTCTATCTCAAAAAGCTCTGAAACAATGTTTAATGAGCCTGTAATCGTATTAATTTTATTAGAATTTGCTGAATTTATCATAGATTGTGCGATATCCATTGAATTTGAGCCTGAAATATTTTCTAATTTATCATCGTACGTTCCTTTGAGATTTGTATTTTGTGCAGTTTCAGGCAGTCCTTTCCAAAATTCTCTTGATTTTAGATTTGAAATGGTTGAAAATGCTAAATCCACGGAATTTTCTATTTCTTCTTTTTTTGTAGTTTGGATTGTTGCAATTTTTTTCTCATGAATTAATCTTATTCCAAAACTTTCATCATAATTTTGTTTGATTTCTGCAATCTCTGAATCTGTTATTCTTACTGTGGTGATGTTTTTTTTCACAAAAATAATTTCACATTCATCGATTCGTTTTTTCTTTGAATGTTGTAATGCCTTTTCTAAGGCAGACAATTATTTTCTCCTTGGATTTTGATAATTGAATTTATTTATTTTAATCAATTCTACATATGAGCCAAATTGTGATGTGTTTGTAATTTTATCTAGTCCCTCTTCTGGTTCTTCATTATCTTCAAATTTTTTCAGTATTTTGTATTTTGTATTTCTTTCAGCAGGAGTTCTTTTAATCTCTCTAACCATCCTTCTAATTTCTTTTGGTTTTAATAATTGACCATGTTCTGAACCTGCAGAGGTTGAAATACTTTCATTGATCAACGTTCCCCCAAAGTCATTAGCTCCCCACATCAGTAAAAGCTGAGACATTTTTTGTCCTTCTTTGACCCAAGACATCTGTATGTTGTTTATACAATTGTTGAGCATAATTCTTGCAATGGCATGAGTTAGTAAGACATCATTTCCGCTACCGCCTTGTCTAATTCCTTCATGCAATTGGTGTTTGTACATTGGTGCCTCTGTATGAACAAAATTTAGTGGAACAAATTCTGTAAATCCATTGGTTTCCTTTTGAATCTCTCTGAGTTTTTCAATATGTTTTACTCTGTCTTCAAGTGATTCCAAATGTCCAAACATCATAGTTGATGTGGTATTGATTCCCATTTTGTGGGCAGTCTTGATGACTTTTTCCCAATCCTTTACACTTATTCTACCTGGTGAAATTTTATCTCTTAGTTCTTGATCGAGAATTTCAGCTGATGTTCCTGGGAGTGTGTCTACTCCTGCTTCTTTCATTCTTTTGAGAAATTCTTCAATGTTAACTCCAGAACGTGTTGCTCCATATAGTATCTCTTCAGGTGAAAAACCATGAATATGAATATCTGGGACCTCTTTCTTTATTTCTCTACAAATATTCTCATACACATCTCCCTCCATATCTGGTGGAAGGCCTGCCTGCACACAAACTTCAGTTGCTCCTAATTGATATGCTTCTTTTGTTCTACGTACAATTTCTTCTGTTGGAAGAAAATATCCTTCTTCCTCTCTAAAATCTCTACTAAATGCACAAAATCCACATTGCTTGATACAGACGTTTGTAAAATTGATATTTCTATTTACCACATACGAAACAATGTCTCCAACTCTTCTCTTCCTCAATTCATCTGCAACCAATCCTACTAAATGAAAATCAATTCCAGATGCATCGTATAATGCTAGCCCTTCTTTTGTTGATACTTCTTTTTCTGAAAGTGCCTTGTTTAGAATTTCTGAAATAATTGGATCAGAATTTTTAAAAAGTGAGTCTATGTTTGCTGTCATCTCCAATACTCCTCTTTTACTAGACCTTCCTCATCTTGAATTTTTTCCATTTTATCTTGTAACTCTTTACTAATAAAAGAAGAGAATTCAGGATATATTGGAAATCTACATTTCAAATTAAATCCTGCATTCTTTGAATTTTCTTCTACCTTGTTTATTTCTGGCCAAGAAAATTCAGGATTTACAAAATCAGGTGTTAGAGGAGAAATTCCTCCCCAATCATTTATTCCAACTGACAAAAAACTTTGATATGATCTTGGAGAGAGATTTGGTGGAATCTGTATATTCATTTTTGGCATGATGATTCGAGATAGCGCCACTACAATCTTGAAATATTTCTCATCAGCTGATGGCTCGTCTTTCATTCTAGTGTCTTGTTTTGGTTGGAAATTTTGTAAAATTATTTCTTGAATGTTTCCGTATTTTTGATGTAATTGTTTTATTGCCAGTAATGAATCGATAATTTCCTCTATGGTTTCTCCAATCCCTACAAGAATTCCTGTGGTCATTGGAATTCGTAATTTTCCGGAGTTTTCTAAAATCTCTAATCTTGCCTTTGGTCTTTTACTTGCTGCCAAGAAATGAGGCATTCCTTTTTCAGTTAATCTTTCACTAACATTTTCAAGCATTAATCCCATCGAAATATTTGTTTTCTTTAACTCTCTCATCTCTTCAAAATTTAGATTGCCTGCGTTGGTATGTGGGAACAACCCTTTTTCTAATGCTATTTCTGATGCATGAATTAGATACTCTGACGTTGATGTAACCTCATTTTCTTTTAACCAATCTCTTGCTTCCTGATATCTCTGTTCGGGTTGTTCACCTGTTACAAATAATGCTTCAACACATCTGTATTTTTTTGCCAGTTCAAGTAATTCTGTAATTTGTTGCTTTGACATTAGTGATAATTTTTCTTCCTCTGGCTCTGCTTTGTATGTGCAATATGAGCAACTATCTTTGCATAGATTAACAATATTGAAAAATGCCTTTTTTGAAAATGTAACTGCATTTCCTTTGTATTTTTTTCTTAAAATTTGTGCTGCTGAAAAAAGCTCATTTGGATCTTTTATTGCATGTTGATAAATTTCTAATATATTTTGACGCGAAATTCCCCTATTGTCTAAAACATTGTTTAAACTCTCAGAATTCAGTACAAGTTTGTTCAACAGAAGAATTCTTGATGGGAAGTATTTATGCTTGTGTGGTTGCTGATTAATTTCTGAGTACTATTCAGCATTAAAAACAATTCCTAGTGCCAAAGTTGATTTGTTTGTCATGTCCCTTAAATTTGATTTTGACGTGAAGCCTGTATGAGTCAAACATTAACAATCTCTGAACACTTTCGTGTTTTCTTAAATAATGTTATGAATAGCCATCCCACAATTGATCCTGAACTTTTAATTCGTGTATTGTTGTTTGAATTAAATCTAAAAAGATATGTTGGTCCAGACATTCCACACGTAAATATCACTGCCACCTATAAGGAAGGGACAGATTTACATAAAAAACAAGAGGAAGGTCGAGACAAATACCCAATTGAAATTACTACCAACAAATGGGGAGATGGTGTGATATTTTCTGGTTTGATGGGTGTAAGACATATTGAAAAAATTGCAACTGATCCAGATATCGTACGAATTACTGGTAAGGCGTCCCCCAGACACAACTAGAATGGAGAACTGATATGGTGAAATTTTTAGAGAGCATTACAAATCAATTTCCTGAACTTAGAGATACTTCGTTAGTGGATGTCACTGATAGAAATCGGTTTGATACTCTTATGTCCTACATTAATGCAGAATATTTGAATTTTGACAAAGTGAAGAGAACTGATCTCTATAGGCTTAGTATGATGATTGAGGAGCATGCACAAAGAGCATATGCGCCACTAGTTGCAACATTTGAAACCGAACATCTTTACAAATATGTTGAAAATAGATATTTGGAAATGTTAAAAAATATTCCAAAGGCTTGGATTATTGGTGGATTTGATAACCCGTTCTTTGCACCACAAACTCCACCTGATAAGGCTGAAATTTTAACATGTGCTGGAACCACTCTTCAAGATATGTGGATTGTAATTTCTAAACATAATGATTACTTGTTTGCATTAGTTGCTCAAGATATTGGCGGTGTTGAAAAAGGTGATTGGTTTAAAGGATTTTTTACATCAAAAACTGAAGTTGTCCAAAAAGTCATTGATGAAATGAACCATCTCATGATGACAGACATTGATTTTTTTAATATCCAATTAAAAGAAATATCTACTTGATGTGATTCTCAAATAATTTTAAAATTTTATTAGATTACTCTACTTCAGACTTAATTTTTTTATTTTTATATTACTTAATTCCCATTTGGTCTTTCTTGAAGAATAATTGAAACATCTGTGGTTCTACCATCTCGTAACACCTCTAAAATCATCTCATCCCCAACTGATTTTGCTCTTTGAAGATGAATCAAAATATCATCAATCTTTCTTACTTCAACATCATCAACTGATAAAATAATATCCCCCCCCATTGGATAGTTGACTCCGTTTACCTCAATAGTTTTCTCTGATCCTATTAATCCTGCTTTGGATGCTGGACTATCTTCTACTACTGTTACTATCAAAAAGCCCACTGCATCTTGAAGATCTAATACTTTGGCTAGATCAGGGTCGATATCTCTGCCTGAAATCCCTATCCATGGATGTTTGTATTCCCCATCTTCAATCAATGTAGGAATTATTTTTGCAACTGTTTGTGATGGAATTGCAAATCCTACACCTGTAAATTCCCCTGTTGCTGATTGAATTGCAGTATTGATTCCAACTACCTCTCCTCTCATATTCAATAATGGGCCTCCAGAGTTTCCTGGGTTGATAGCTGCATCTGTTTGAATAACATCTGGGATTGAATATCCTGAACCTGATGGAAGCAATCTTCCTAATTGGCTAACAATGCCTGATGTCATGGACCCTGATAGTCCAAATGGATTACCAATGGCTGCTATTGGTTCTCCAACTTTGAGATTTGAAGAATCTCCAATTGATAATGGTTGTAGCAATGATAAATCTGCGTTAACTTTGATTATTGCAAGATCTGTGAACGTATCTACTCCAATAATTTCTGCATTATATGATCTTCCATCAAGAAAAGTTACAACAATTTTTTGAGACTCTTTGATCACATGTGCGTTTGTTATTACATGACCATTTTTATCAAAGACAAAACCTGAGCCAACTCCTCCAACTGAATCGCCAGTTTCACCTCTTTGAACATTAACTCTGACGACTCCTGGTTCTGATTTTTCAAATATCTCTATTAATGATAATTTTTTTGTGTATGCTGGGGTGGTTTCTCCAACAGTACTTGGACTATGTCCATTACTAACAATAATGTCTGGCTTTACTGATTCTGGTGGTGAAACAAATAACACTGCAAAAACTACTATTGCAATTGCAGCTCCTATGGCCCCACCTACAAATACGCCTGATTTGTCCATGAGATTTTTTATTTCTTATTTTGTATCTAAAAGGCTTGCTATACGCTAATTGAACTCTGAGTATGATCCTTCATAGAGTAACTTCTTCCTCTCCAAGTAACTGATGACGTTTTTTTGGCTTGAAGTAATCCTGTCAAAAATCCTAAAACTACCACCAAACTGCCTAGTGGGGCAAATAATGCATGAGCAAATCTTAACTCCAATCCTTTTTTGGCTTCGATTATTGCTCCAGTATAAATCAAAAGTGATCCGATTAGTGATGTGATGCAAAGAATTTTTGAAGATAAAGTTTCAGCAGGTAATAAAATTGATGCCACCAAAATTGGAAATGGAACAAAGAGCAAAAACATTACTGCAAAGAAAATTCCTATCGCAATTTTTCCACTTTGAAGGTATAAAGGAATCATCAATCTTTTTAGTGCATTCCAAAGTGTGGTTTTGTCTCTTGCCCAAACTGCATCAATAAGATGTTCTCCTCTAACCATCTTCATTTTATAACCTGATTCCTTTACTTTTTTACCAAGTGCACCATCTTCAATTATTTCATGTTTTACACCTTCGTGCATTCCAACTTGTTCATATGTTGTTTTCTTTAAAATGAAAAAACTACCAAAAAAATACCCTGTCTTTTTTGAAGGGTTATTGACATTTAATGCAGAAAATCGCGTATGCAAAAATGTTGAGATCATTGGAAGTGTAATTTTTGTCCAAAAATCAAATGTTCTCATTTTGGGTATAGTTGATAATGCATCTAAATCAAATGAAAGAAGGTGTGCCACTGCAAGTGATACAACGTTTTTTTGATGTGTTGTATCTGCGTCTGTAAACAGTAAAAGTTCTCCAGTTGCCTTTCTGTACCCTTCCATACATGCCCAATTCTTACCCATCCATCCATCTGGTTTTTGTCTTGCCGACACATGAATAATTTTTAGATTTTTCTTGGCATACTCTGAAATTATGTTTGCTGTGGAATCTTCTGATGAGTCATCAATTACAATAATCTCATAGTTCTCATAATCTTGATTGATTAATGAATCTAAACATCTACCAAGAAATTCCTCTTCATTTCTTGCTGGAAGAATTATTGATACTTTTGGTGATGCTTGTGCAGTGTTTTTGAATCTATCTAAATATGGTGTTAATCGAAATGAATCTACCATTGATTTTATTAGATATGTCCAAGCTCCACATATTCCAATTAGAATTGCAGACAATGAATAATTAAAAACATCAAATACTATGTCCATGAACTATCTCTCAATCTCTTCTTTGATACTTTGCATAGCTTGCTCAGTACCGCTTTTGATGTGTTTTTTTATCATTCCAGTAAACATCCCCATCATTCCTGTCAATTTAATGTCCCAGACAGTTTGAAGAATGGTCTTACCTTCTTCTGGAATTAAAGTGACAATTTTTTCACCATTGATTATTCCTTTGGTGAATTTTGCATGAATTCTCTTCTTTGGCTCTATGGTGATCTCTTGTAGACATTTTTGATCACGAAATGCTATTGTAATTTCTCTGTTGATGGTATTTTCATTCTTTGAGATATTTCTTACTTTTTTTGTCCCCTTCCAAAATTTTGGTTCATTATCGATATCTGAAACAATATCCCATACTTTTTCAACAGGAGCAATAATTTGGACTTTGACTTCTATTTTTGCCATGAGGTAAAATTATTCATCCTGCATTAAATATGTAATAATCTGTAACATGAATGTGGGGATAGACTCCCTGAACCCTTATGTGAATATGTTTGTCGTAAGTGCAAAACAAAATTTCTCTTAGATGATGAATGTGTATATCTTCTATGGAATACAAAACGCTATCCTAGAATCATGTGTACTATTTGTTATTCCTGATCTACTCGTAAATTCTAAGTATTATATTGCAACTTTTGAGCTTCATCAAATATATTAGATTCCGATTTCATAGAATATAGACTGTGATGGGCAACATGCCTAAAATCCAGAACAGTAACTCCAGTTCTAATGGCATTTGCCATTCTTCCGTCACAGTCAATTAATCTTTGAAAGAAAATGAAACCCTCGAAATACATGCCAAAAATAGGAACCTTTGATGGTGCTGGTTTTTGGAAAAATGCATATGCGCATCAACGTGGAAAATTATTAAAAAAAGTCAATGTGCCTGAAGACCAAATTATTCAAATGGTTAACAAAAAGTATATGGAACTTCCAGCTGCATTGCGATATGAGATTGAAACTAGTGGAATTGATAAAAAAGATTTACAGTAATTCGAAATTCATTTAACAGGCAAAATTAATGTCTTTTCATGTCAAATGTATCATATGATGATTTTGCAAAATTGGATATTAGGGTTGCAAAAATTATCGCAACAGAGCCAATTGAAGGAAAAACAAGAATAATCAAAGGCCAAATTGATTTAGGAAATGATGATCAACGTGATGTGATTATTGGTGGCGCTCAATATTTTCAACCAGATGATATTATTGGAAAAACTGTAATTGTTCTTGCAAATCTGGAACCAAAAAAGATGGCAGGAGTGGAATCTAATGCAATGCTTTTAGCTGCAGATGTAGATGACAGACCATTCTGGTTGACCGTGGAAGAAGACGTTCCTTTAGGAAGCCCTATCAAATAATTTAATTTTTGAAAGGGAATGCTAGTCTTTTATTCAATGTGTTTTCTACCTGTTATTTAGATGCCATAATTTCTTTGATTATCTGATTAATGTTGTAGATTTTGCATTAAAGTTTGATTATTTTTATAACTAAATAATTAGAAAATTAATGAAAATATATTTGATTTATGACTAGTCATAAATCATTAGATCTTTTTCTTCTAGTAATGCATGCAGATTATTTACAGACCTGTAAACATCTGGCTCTTTTTTTGCACCTGTACAGACCAGTTTTCCTGAGGAAAATAGCAAAATGACTGTTTTAGGATCTAGCATTCTATGAATAAGTCCTGGAAATTGTTCTGGTTCATACATGCTTCGTGGCAATGTTCTTGCAGCTTGTTCTAGGTGGATTTTTCCGCCGAGGTTAATTGATGCAACTATATTTTGGATTTCTACAACTGCATCTTTCTTTACTTTGATTCCACCCTTTCGAAGTTTTTGAACAACTGTCTTTACGGCTTTTCTTGCCATCTCTTCTGATTTAGAACCAGTACATACCATTTTACCTGAAGTGAAAATTAATGTTGCAGTTTTTGGACTCTTTAATCTAAAAACTAATCCTGGAAATTGGTCCGGATGGTATTCTACATCTGGAAATGTTCTGGTGATCTCATTTAAGTCCATCTTTTGGTCTACAGATGCAGAAGCTACTACATTTTCCACACTTACGATAGGTTTGGTTTGTGGCATATTCGATTTTTTTGTATTTGAACTATAATAAAAGCACTCGCCATATTTTTTCACATCTAGAGGCATTTTCTACAATTTTTTGGCTTGATTTTGTAGCAGACGAATGGTTTAATTGAGATTTGACGATCGGGGATTTAGTGGATTTTACAAATTTTGATTTTGATCAGCTGTTTGGAATGAAAGATGATACCAATCCCTTAATGATGCTGATCTGGATTTTGCCAATTATCATCTTCATTTTTTATGGTCAACGAATTCAATTGTATGTAACTTCAGGTGAAATTAAAAAAGGAATTAAAAAACTAGGTGGATTCAGGGAAGAATCAAGAAATGAATTAATTAATTATGTCAATAAACATCTGAATCCAAAAGATAACCCTGAAAAGAAAATTGATCAATTTCTAGATTATTTTACTATAATGCCTGTTGATATGGATCCGAATGGAATTGTTGAGAAGGTCCAGCATACAGTAAGATCCAGAGAAGATTATACCCGAGAACATGTGAAATCACTTTTTTCTGAAATAAATGATGTAGAATTATCTAAAACTCAAACTTTGCTTGAAATTGCATCATCCTTGCAGATGATTCATAAAATTATCAATCACATGTTTTTGACTGCTAAAAAACAAAATAACTATCCTTTAATTTTGCCACTTCAGATGATTCTGCCTTTTATAATGGAGCAGGCAGAGGCAATGAAAGAAGCAATTCCTGTATTTAAAAGAGGACAACCTGTGGGTGATGGAATTGGACCCATGGTTGTTGGAAAAATGATGTTACATAGCCCAAAAGAAATTGTTGCGTTTCAAACTGCTGTTGCTAAAACTGAGTTTGAAAGCAGAAAATTATTTTTATTAAAAGCAGAAGGTCCTGGTTCTACTGTTGGAAGACCTGCTGATGCACTAGAATCAATAATTTCAGAAAATAAATTGGATGCAATAATTATGATTGATGCTGCATTGAAAATGGAAGGTGAGGACTCTGCATCTGTTGCACGAGGATTTGGTGCAGCCATTGGAGGAATTGGAACTGAGAAATTCCACATTGAGGCAATTGCAACTAAAAAACAAATTCCAATATTTTCTATTGTAGTAAAACAGTCTGTTAAGGAGGCAATAACTTTGATGACAAAAGAAATTGCAGACCAAGCCGATGATGTTCGCTTACAAGTCTATGAAATGATTAGAGAGAATACAAAAGAAGGTCAATCTGTAGCCATCATAGGTGTTGGCAATACTGTGGGAGTTCCTCAATAATGTTCTCAAAAGAAAAAATCACGATTGCGTACACTATTGAAAAATGTGAAGGTTGTGGAATACAAAAGAAAAGAAAATTTGCTGAAGGAGATGTATTGTTCTCTAAAATATCAAAATGTAACTCTTGTGATGGTGATACTGTGATTGATAAAATATTTGGAGAAACTATTGAACAATAATCTATGCCTTGGTAGTAACGGTGACCCCATTTTCTGTTGGAATGAATGTGTGTTCTGCTTGAGCAACTCTTTGTTCATTGACTTCAATTAAAACTGGATATGCTTGGACAGCTTTTTTCTTTATCAATATGTTGAGTAAATCCCTTGCTTCTTTTTCATCTCTTTCTTTTGTAATCCACCTTAAGGCAAATGGTAACATGTTAAAATTCTCCCAAATAAAATCAAGCATCTTGTCTGCTTCCGGATCCTTTGTCTTCTTTCTAGAATTTATTGCAAAAATATTTTTTATCTGCCCGTTTCTGACAAACCCCCCTCCATCACTTGTTGTCACAAATGGCTCACATGCATATGCTGAATTTTCTGAAAGTGAAAATCCTCCAATTGACCAAATATTTGGAATAGATTTCCCTGCATGTATTGTGTACTGTTCTAGGGAGTGACCACTAAGATTTGCAATTGGTTTGTATCCCATTTGCTTTATTGTAGTTTCAATGGTTCTTCCAACATCACTTGCTTTTACTCCTGCTTTTATCATTGACATTGCATTTGCTAGTCCTTCTTCTGCTGCTTGTACTAGTCCGTCATACTGTGGATCATAACATACTGTTACTGCGGTATCTGCAATGTACCCATTAATCTGTGCACCAAGATCAATTTTTACCAAGTCTGTATCTTTGATAGTGATGGGATCATTTGGCTCTGCAGTGTAGTGAGCTGCTACTTCATTGATACTTGTGTTAACTGGAAACGCACATTTTGCACCACGTTTTTTAATCTCATCTTCTACCGACTCACAAATTTCATAAACTGTTTTTCCAATCCAATCTTTTACCCTGACTATCTCTCTTACCTCAGATGCAATTTTTCCTGCTTTGATGTATTCTTCTATTTGCACAATTCTGCTCCTTTGTGTACCTTTAAAATGATTATCTGTGAAGCTTAAATTGGGCAACTTTTAGGATTTACTGGGATCGTGGTCTAGCTTGGTATGATTCTGCGTTTGGGACGCAGAGGTCGCGCGTTCAAATCTCGCCGATCCCACCATTATCTTATTATCAAATCAATTCATATTATTACTGCCGAGCAATGAAGAAGAGTTAGAGTAATGACTTTGATATGAAGTAAACTAATGGCTCTGAGCTCCGGCATGTTTTTATCAATTCATCGAGGTCTTGATTCATTGAAATTTGAGAGACGAGATATAATTTTGATTGCAGGATTATTGCTTTTTATGATTGGTCTTATTCCCTTTATGAGTCCTGCATATGCTGCAATTATTGTAATTATCATGTATTTTGGAATCAAAATCTATGTTGCAAAGAGACGACAGTTAATTCAAAGGGATGTGGGTGAAGGCATATGCCTTGAGTGCGGGGCTAAAATACATGAGAAAAAATGTCCAAACTGTGACTATTCTCAGGAATGATTCCTACGTATGCCTTAAAACTGAAAAACTACTAAAATTCCTGATGTCTTTAAGATATATGACTTTAACAACTAGCTCAACTTTTCCTCAATTTCATTCTAAAATGACTCTTCTGGCCCAAAAAAGTAGGAAACAGCAATGAATCGGAACCTGCCTATAGTATTTTTCATATTCTTACTTGCAGGAGTAATTGTACCTGCATATGCCCAAACTGATCAAACCGTTGTAATTAATGAAGTTGATATCAATCCCCCTGGAGATGATTCAAAATCTATTTCTGAATGGGTAGAACTTTACAATCCCACTGACTCTACAATTGATTTGAGTGGATGGAAGATTGCATCAACTACTGTTCTAAAGAAAACTATGACCATTCCATCTGGGACAACTATTAATCCTGGACAATTCTTAACGTTTTCATATCAAAGTGTTTGGTTCACTGATTCGAGTGAATCAGTTGAGTTGAGAGATGAAAATGGTGTTGTAATTGACAAGACTCCTGTTCTATCTGACATTCAAAATGATTTTAAATCTTGGCAAAGAATCTATGATGGCTATGATTTTGACAGCTATGATGATTGGAAATTTGTAACCTCTACATCTGGCTCTACTAATGGGAAATTAATACAAGAACAAAAAGCAGAAGAAACCACTGTAACAGTTTCATCTCCAAAGTCTTCATATTCATTTGGAGAAACTGTAATAATTCAAGGAAGTGTCTCAAAAAAAGTCTTTATTGAAAAACCATTCTTCCAACCTGAAGTAATTACTGTAAAAATTACTGGTCCAAACTTTGATAGAACTTTGACTTTGCATCCTGATTTAAAATTAAATTATAAAACAACTTTGAGTCTACACCAAGTTTTAGGTATTAATGAAGGAAATTATGATGTAAATGTAAGTTATGCTGGTGCTACTGCAAGTACCTCGTTTTCTGTAGGTTTTGAAATAACGGAACAACAATCTAAACAGGATGGTTATCTAAGTTTGGTTACGAACAAATCTCAATACCTTCCTGGTGAACTTGTTTCAATTATGGGCACTACTACTGAAATTATACCTCTTCAAGGAATGAAGTTCACAGTAACTGATTCTTCTGATAATGTTGTCTATAATGGAAATTTGTTTCCAGTGGATGGCCAATTCAAAACTAATGTTTTCATATCTACTGTCAACCCAGTTTATGGAACTTATCAAATAATTGGGGAATATTTTGACAAATCTGTAATTGCTACATTTGAGGTAGTAGAAGATGTTAAAGAAACAGTTCCAATATCTTTGTGGACTGATAAAGAAGTTTATGGATTGGGTGAAGTTGTTACTATTACAGGAAGACTAAATGATGTTTGGATTCCTGCACTTGATTTAGAAATAGTACAAACAAAGAGCCTTTCATTAGGTACTGGTAGTAAAGTTGGTGGCGGCTCTGTCCTAAAAATTTTGGATGTCGTTAGAATTGATGGAAATGGAAAATTCCAATACTCATTTACCATTCCTAATGAGAATATGCGGTTAGGAGATTATAAAATTAAAGTTTCAAAAGATGTTGGCTCTGTCAAAAAAACCATAAAAGCGGTAGTAGATCCTGAAAATTTTGTTCAGATAACTGAACCTTTGGCTATTACAACTAACAAACTTGTTTATGATTTCAATTTGGATAAAGAACTTGTAATTAGTGGTAAAATAAAGAACCTTGTTGAACGCACAAGTTTTGAGATTCCTACAGTGTTGATTTCAATAAAAACTGAAGATGGAAAACCTCTTTCGATTTTTGGGGTACCTGGAGGGGTAAATCAAGGTGCTACTGGAGGAAAAGGATCTGTAGTAGCAGATTACCAGCTTACTGCAATTCCTGAAGCTGGTGGAACGTTTGAAGTCGCAACTGATATTAGCAGATTAATATTTTCTGAAGGGACATACATAATTACTGCACAATATCTTGATCTTTTGGCCACTGCAACTTTTGAAGTTGTTGATGATTTGGCTGGTGGCCTTACTATCTCCCTTGACAAAGAGGTATATGGATTAGGAGAAAAGGTCTCTCTTAACGGAATTATTCCTACTAGTGATCGAGCCGTAACAATTTCAGTAACACGACCTGATGGAACAACCACAACATATGGAGCTCCAATTGATAATCAGAGATTTTCATGGTCCTGGACCACTCCTGTCTCTGAAAGATATCAAACTATTAAAGGAGATGATAGTAGAAGTACATCTTCTTCTAATTTTGGTCTTTATAAAATAAACATAGGAACTGACTCCTATGGTGAAACACTATTTTTTAAGGTTTCAGCAGATCCTGCAAATGATTCTATTTCAAAAACTCCTATATTTGTAACAACTGGAAAACCCCTTTACCAAGCAGGAGAAAAACTCAAGGTAGTGGGAAATGTAATTCAACGAATACAGGGCGATGAAGGACTTGTTGTACCTGACCGTGTAACAATCCAAATTCTGGATGGTGTATTCCCTTACAAAATTATTCATGAATCTGCTGTTTATCCAAAGCCTGGAGGTGAATTTTCAAGTTTGTTTGAATTACCTGCAACCGTATTTAGTGAAGGATTTTATTCTGTCAAGGCAGTCTATTCTACTGCTAGAGCAACTGCTACCTTTAGTGTTGCTAATGATTTTACTTTTGGTATTGATGATCCTGTATCTTTGTTAGTCTCTACTGATAAACCTGAATATCACCCTGGTGATACTGTAATAATTTCTGGAAAGCCAAACAAACTCATCTATCTAGAAACATATGATGTAAGCATAATTAAAAAGTCTGATACCGAAATTACCTGTGGCTCTTTTATTTGTGGAGTTCATACTGGTGCAGTTAAATCAATTCGCCCAAGCCCATCTGGTTCATTTACTCATGAATATAAAATACCAAACACTGCATCTGCAATTGGAAAATATGAGGTGACCATTGATGCTGACTTTGAAACAAAACATATCCGATTTAATGTTGTTGAAAAACCACCTACTCCAAAATTGGAAACAGTAATTGAAAAAGAAAATAGAATTGCTGATAATATCATTTCTGTATCTGCACAAGAAAAAACTGTTGATGATGTGACTCTGTTGCCAAGAGTTATTTCAGGTTCTTTGCTAACTCCTTTAAGATCTGATATTTCTGATGTTAATCTCAAAATTTCATCTTCAAGTGGTATTTGTGTAATTGGTCCTGATGCTGATTGCCTTGTTAGTGAATCTACTAGAAAACCTGGTCAAATCTATGATGTTGTGGAGGTGGATGGAATGAGCCTAAATGTTAGATATAGTGGTCCTGATGTTCGCCTAGAAAAATTCAGTATTTTACCTGAATCCTCTGAAGATTTCTTACTTGATT
This sequence comes from Nitrosopumilus piranensis, assembly GCF_000875775.1. Taxonomy (NCBI): domain Archaea; kingdom Thermoproteati; phylum Nitrososphaerota; class Nitrososphaeria; order Nitrosopumilales; family Nitrosopumilaceae; genus Nitrosopumilus; species Nitrosopumilus piranensis. The sequence continues at coordinate 1,306,813 of NZ_CP010868.1, read as the reverse complement.
CTGATTGGAATGTGGAGATAATAAAAGATGATCAGGTATCTCGATTCTATTACAAGGTAACATACAAGACTGTAGAGTAAATTCAAAATACTCTTCATTCTAAAATTATTTGAAATGAAACTTCAGGTTTTGATGTTTTATCAAGATGATCCAAAAAAATGTACTGCTGCAAAAATGATAAAGTTTGGTCTTGCTCAAAATATTAAAAAGATTGGAATAAAAGGTTTAGTTTTAGATCCCTTTTCAAAAAATACTTTGATGCCAAAAGACAGGTCATTGATCAACTCTATAGTTGGAATTGATTGCTCTTGGAATCTAGCAGATCAAGCATTTTCAAAAAAATTTAATGGAATAAAACGAAAGTTGCCCCCGTTGCTTGCAGGAAATCCAGTAAACTATGCTAAATTAAATAAATTAACTACTGCTGAAGCCTTGACAGCATCTTTGTTTATTTTGGGACATAACGAACAGGGATTAGAGTTGCTTGATAAATTCAAGTGGGGACATACATTCTATGAACTTAATCAAAACCTTTTGGGTGAATATTCCAAATTAGAAAAGGAAGAACAAGTTGAATTAATTCTAAAAGATTATGGGTTGTTATGATGTTTTTTTAATAAAATAATAATTCCGATAATAATGATTATGGGAATAATCAAAACCTCGTATTTTATACCATCTTCTGAAAATTCTATATTATCAGAAGAACTACTTGGTAACTCTGTTTTCTTTTCAGTTACAATAAAACTTGATTCATAAAAATCTGGTTTAAGAACTGAATTTGAAACAGCAAAAATTTTGATGTTACCTGTTCCAGGCAGTAATTTTTCTGAATCTATTTTGAGATTTATTTTGTCTTTATCCACTTGTATGGATTCTGATGATATCATATTTCCATGACTATTTAATAAAAAGTATAGGATAGAATCTGTATTTTCAACCTCTATTTCTACTGAAAATTCTTCTCCTTTTTGAATCACATCTTTTAATTTAATTTCTCTGATAATTGGAAATGCTGCATTTTGAAATTCAGACCAACTTCCAATTTCAAAGGGATATGAATCATCATCAAAAGCAGTTACTAAAATTGTCCGTGATTCTGGTGAATATGACTCTAAATAAAATGGACCATTACTAATTACTGCATGGTTTTTTTCATCAATCCACTTTATTGCTGATTCAAATCTTTCTTGATAGTATTTTGATTCTAAATTATTTTGTTTTAATGATATAGGTATGTAGTTCGAGTTTCTAAAATCACTCAAATAATCTTTGACTAGATTTGCATCATTTGGCACTATCAATGAAATCCAATTTACATTCTTACTTGTAGCTCCCGATCTGGAAAATGATGCCTTGCCATCTAAAACTGCTTTTTCCATTGCAGCAGAAATCTCCCATGGCATTGTATTCCAAATAACTGCCCAGTCCGCTATCTCCCCTTCATCAAAATGCCAGTAATCAACATAAACTTCTATAGTGTCTTTATCGATTTGATTTATCCCTTTTATTGTCTGAATACTTTGAGCAGCCCTTGGTGTAAACTCTGTATCAAAGGTTCTATCGTTTTCATCTATTTGTGTCCCCCATTCAATTGTAAAGTATAGTGAATACAAAATATCATTCATGTCTATTCTCTGACCGTGATGCCAATTTCCAAAATTAAAATCCAAAACAACTTTGCTTGTTGCCATTGTTTCTGGTTTGATATTTTCCCATTTTTGCAATGTTGGATTCCACATTATTGCTTTTGTAGGAACTATGAGATTTCCATCTGGACCTGCTGTTTCAACTTGCCAACTTGTTCTAATTGGAAATGTTTCTCCTGTAAATGGATGCTTGAATGTTCCAGGATCTGATATCGTGCCCCAAATATGTCTGCTGTAGCTGTCTGTTAATCCCATAACAGGATTCCATGCACCTTGATAGATCTGTTTGACCCCAATCACAAGTTCGTCACTATCACTTTGTGCGTTAATTGGTGTAAATCTGCTTGGTACTCCTGCTCCAAAATCATTAACAACTCCACTGACTCTTTCATTTACAACGTACTGATCAATTTTGCTTGCCAAGAAAATTCTTACAGATTCATTAATTCCTTCAACTACTGCTTCTCGAATCAACTCTGATCTTTTTTCAGATGTTTCGAATTCTCCTGTGTAAATTTTTTGTGTAATCTCATCTAGTTTGTTATTTTCATAATTCCAATATGATGGATCATTGAATCCTGGCATGTTTGAAAACCATGGAGAGTACATTTGACCCAATCCTACAGAATCATATTTCACAAATGCCGAACGTCCCCACCCTTCAGTGTATAGACTCCATTGTAACTCAGATGGATTTGAACCATATACAACAACAAATGCTTTATTCAAATCACCAAAATCTTTTTTGACTACAAATCCTATTCTCTCTAACTCTATTGCAAGAATCTCTCCGATAGATTTTCTAACGGGGTCATCACTTCTGATAAAAATTTTAATTTCTATTGAATTTTCATTTATCTTCCATTTTCCTTCTTTTTTGATTGCCCCCTTCTCTTTGAGAGCTTTTGTAATAATTTCTTCTGCAAGCCCTGGATTGTATTTGAAGTTAAATATCTCCAACTCCTCTAAAATTGTTAGATATTCCGGATCTGAAGTGCTGTAATAGGAAATTATGGGTGAACCATATCCTCCCATTAATTCATTTACAATTAATTTTCTATCTACCAAATAATTTAATGCAAATCTGATTTCTTTGATTGAAAATGGATTAAACTTTTCAGCATCTGCTGGATTTACAAGAATACTATAAGAGCCACCAGTTGAATCAAAGACCTGTAATCCTTCTCTTGACTGATTGCTTTCTAATCTGTCTGATGAAATTCTGTAATAATAAATGTCTAAATTCCCATTTCGAACTTCTTCTAATGCAGTATTTTCATCTAAATACTGAATAAATTTCACAGAATCAACAAATACACTTTTTTCAGCAAATGACTGATTGTTTACAACAACTACAATTGAAAGAGCTAGTATGAAAACTAGCAATTTTTTCATACCGCTAATTTAATCGGGTTATAATAAAACCTATATCACAATACCCTGTCGTTCTTATTTCCTAAAACCTAAATTCCTTTCATGTCTCACGAAATCCCATTGAAAATTAATTTAAAAATGATTACTGGATTACAAGGTATAATTCCAGGTGGTGTATCTGTCAAAGATTTTTCTGCTGTTACAAAGATAAATGAGGGTGATTCAAAAATAATTTTAGATGAATTTGTCAAAAATCAAATTGGAACAAAACATGACAATTTCTATTATTTTGAAGATGGGGATAAACTAAAGATAGCCATCTCATTGCTTGAAAAGGGACTCCCAATTGATGAAATTTCAATCGCTCTTGATTGGAAAGATTTTGAAGGATTGACTGCTGAAATTTTATCATCAAAAAATTTTGCTGTAATAAAAAACATGATCTTAACAAAACCCAGAATGGAAATTGATGTAGTTGGAATCAGGTTAGGAATTGCAATTTTAATTGATTGTAAACACTGGAAGCGTTATAGTACGTCGTCCCTTTCTTCTGTTGTAAAAAAACAAATCGAAAGAACAAAACAATATGTTGCAAAAACAGAGGGCGCAATTGCTGTGCCTGTAATAGTTACGCTGTATCAAGACAAAGTAGATTTTATTGAAAATGTACCCATAGTACCTATTTTTCAATTCTCTTCATTTGTTGATGAGTTTTATGGAAATATTGATCAAATGAAAACTATACAAAAAGACTAGTAATGAAGAACCCCACTCCTCCAATCATGAATACTTTGGTAATTTTCAACGAGTTATCTAGTGCCCTAGAGTAATCCTCGTAGATTCCTTGACCCATAACTTTGACCTTTGTCTCGTTTTCTAAAATCTCAAATTTTGCAGTTGAAGTGTTTGATTCGGCGTTACTTGCAATCTCTAAGAACCATTTTGCAAGTTTGTCTGCACTTGTGATTAATCCTAATTGATAGTATCCGTTTCTATTCCTGGCTTTAACAGGGGCGTAATGAGTATCTGAAGTGCAAATTTCAAGTAATTGGAGATCTTTTTTTGCAAACAAATCTATGATTTTTTCTCTAACTCCATTTTCCATATTGTTTGCATCCGCCCACCCTAGAAAGTATTTTTTTTCATTTATTTTGAGACAAACAATTCCTAGTCCTCCCATTCCTAGATCTTCGGTCCATACATCCATGTTGTCTGAGTTTGCATAACCAAATTCAATTGGAAAACTATCTTTTGTTATTAGAGTGTCTAGACATGATTTTGCAGCCTTTAGCATATCTTCTCCATCTTCATTTGAAATCTCTTCGCCCATTGCATTGTGGCAATCAACGATTAGTGGTTTTGAATAGTTTCTATTTTTAGCATATTGTTCGATTTCATTTTTCATGTAATTTGGAATATCTTCCATTCCGTGAGGTGACAATGATAAAAACAATAATGGATTTTTTCCAAAAAGTAATCCGATTACTCTTGCTTTGTTGATTTGTACTGTTACTGGTTCTGTGCACTGTAATCCCTCTTCTTTGATTTTACTATTTTCTAAATTTTTGAGATAATTCTCAACTTCATTTTTTGATGGGAGATTTAATGCATGATCTGATATGCTATGCATTACCATGGCTGAAGATGACAAATTTTTGTAAATTAGATATGGTATGTTGCTTCCTCCAACAGGATGGTATGGCCCTGGATGAATTTCAGGTAACACCATTCTGAATTCTTTACCTCCGTTTTGTGGTGATAATCTGATTTGGGATGTTGCAACTTTTGTCTCACTTGAGCGTTGTTCCATAATTTCTTCAGCTTCTGTATGATCATTTTTTTGAGATGCCAAATATGCTTGAATTGTTTTGTGTGTGCTTTCCATTCCTGGTCTTCCAGCTCTGTCTGTGAGAATGGACCATACGCTTGCAATGATCATAAATGAGACTCCATATCCTAATGCAAGTGGATCACTTAGCATTGGAATCCATTGGTCTTGTGGTACTAAGGCCAAAAACATTGCTAGTGGTTGAACAAAGCAAATTGCCCATGCTCTCTTTATGCTTACACCAAGTGTTGTTGTGTAAATCCCGATTCTAAAACTTGCAAATAGAAACATACCAAATGTGATCAAGAACAATGATGGCTCTTTGGATAACACTAGACTTGCAAGTAGTCCTAACAATACTGTTGCTGCCCATAACATGTTTGCAAATAATGATGAATGCAATGACTTTGAGTATTCTTTTTTCTTTGTGAATCTGGTGTCAAGTAATTGTGTTAAGAAAAGTACCGTGATTACTGCAAGAACTACATGCCATGTTTCTTCTATATTAGTTCCAAAGTAGCCCAAAAGTGTTGCCAGTGAAATTATTGCAGCAACCCCTAATGAGACAAATAGTGAAAAGTAATGTGAAGACGGATTGACTAGAGTAAGGGAAAACCTGTTGTGGATATTTGATACATCATCTGGTGCTTTTTCCATTGTTTCTTCACGGAGCTAGAAAGATATCGATTGCCCATGATACTGCAATTAGGCTGATGGGAATTGATACTACGATTTTTGGATCCACTCTGAATCCTTTTGTCTCATCTTCAAAGAATCTCATGAGACCTCCACTTGATGCTGGGAGTGGTGCTGATTTCTTATCTGCCATTCTATCTCAAAACAAGGATTTTGACATAAAAACTTTATTGTTTGTCTTTTATCTTTTCGATCGTTTCTAACAATGAATTTATTGATTTTAGTATTTCTTGTTGCTTAGCATGATTTTTTTCGTCTTCTAATTCCTTTGATAGGACTTGTAGTTTCTTTTCTAAAGTACCTAGAATTGGAGATTGAGCCTCAATTGGTTTTGTTTCTGGAATTTCTTTTTTTTCAGGTTCACGGCCACAGCTTATGCATAATGCATGGCCTTCTTTCATCACTCTTACTCCCTTACAGTAGGGGCAGGGTTCACTAAGCAGTGTTGCCCCTTGCAACAGCATCTCTGCTGCTTTTTTTGTCAGATCTTTTGACACGGTTCTTCTTGTATTTTCTATCTAAAAAATCTCATTATTTTTTAAAATATTCTATATTCAAACAAGGCTTAATAGTGCGTATAATTGAATTCATTTCGAACGAATGGCAGTAATTTGTAATACTTGTGGTCTTCCAGAGGACTTGTGTGCATGCGGTGAACTTGCCAAAGATAGCACCAAAATTATAATTCGATTAGAAACAAGACGATTTAAGAAAAAAGGTACTATGATTGAGGGCTTGGATCCTAAATTAAATAATTTAGAGACTGTTGCAAAAGAACTCAAAAGCAAATATGCATGTGGCGGAACTGCCAAAGAAGGTTATATTTTCTTACAAGGTGATCATCGTGATACCATCAAAGATACATTGACCAACCTAGGTTTTGCTGAAGAAAGTATAGAACTGCATTAAAGCAAATTGCAAAATAAAACCAAGTTACTCCAAGCCATTGGAATTCCTTTTACTGCATTACTATCAGTAATTTTTGGATTACTTCTTGTATCTTTTCCTATAGGCGCATTTGTAATATTTGAAAGTGATGTTGGAAATGATATCAATTATGATTTCCCTGTAACTCATTTAGCACTTTTTGAAGGAACTTCAATACACCAGACTTTTTCTAATATCAGCATAGGTGATGTCTTTGTTGTCTTGTGGATTTTTTATGCTGTATTGTTTGTAATTGCACTTTTGGGTCCCCAAACAGGATTTTTAAAATCATTTACTTCTATCATCTCTTTTGGAAAATATGATGCCACTTCAAATTATATGATTGGTGTCACAAAATGGCTTTCTATCTTAGTTTTAGTTTCTGTGGTGATTAATTTTGTTCAAGAACAATTTGGTATTGTTACAGTTCCTCCACTTGATGACAATGATTTGATTCAATTTTTCTATGTTTCACTTGCACCTTTGATAGAAGAAGTTGGGTTTCGTTTAATTCTACTTGGAATTCCATTATTTGCACTCTATTCTCACAGAACATCTCCAAAATATTTTCTAAAATGTTTGTGGTCTCCTAGAAATCTTGATGTTTATGATTCTAGAAAAGCTATATTCTTGATTGTTTTTGTTGGTGTTTTATTTGGATTTGCACACATTGCGTTTGGAGATTCTTGGAGTGAAGGCAAGTTTGCACAAGCAACTGCGGGTGGCATTATTTTAGGATGGGTCTATCTTAGGTTTGGTTTTGTTGCATCCCTGTTAATTCATTGGGCAACAAATTACTTCATATTCTCTTATGCGACTTTTATCTCACAGATTAATTCTATATCTATTGAAAACGCATTTTCGCATTCTCTAATGTCTACTTTAGAATTGTTACTTTTGGCCTCTGGAATATTCTCTGTGGCGATGCTGTTTCTAAGTAGATTTTATTTCAAAAAAGAATCTGCACTAGAGATTTAAGGCTACTTTCAATCCTTTGTATCTATTTCTAATTGTTACTTCTGTAACCCCTGCAGCTTCTGCAACATCTCTTTGTGTTTTGTTTTCACCATTTGTTACACATGCAACATAAAGTGCAGCCGCCGCCAATCCCATTGGATCTTTTCCTGCTGAAATTTTATTTTCTTCAGCTGTTTGTAAAATCTTTGTTGCTTTTCTTTTTGTTTTTTCTGATAGTCCTGCTTTACTTGCAATTCTTGAAATACATTTAATTGGATCCACAACGGGCATCTTCAAATTTAATTCCCTTAACAATAGTCTGTAACATCTTGCAATGTCTTTTCTTTTGATGTTGCTTGCTTGACCAATATCTTTTAGCGTTCTTGGAGTTTCAGTATCACGACATGCTGCATAAAGTGCTGATGCAATAAGGGCTGAAATAGACCTACCTCTAACTAGTCCTTTTTCAAGTGCTTTTCTGTAAATATAAGCTGCTTTTTCTATAACTGCATCACCTACTGCAAGTTTGTCTTTGAGTCTGTCTAATTCACTGAATGCTTGTCTAAAGTTTCTATCAACTGGCTCATGAACCTGACTTCTGCTATCCCATGTTCTTAATCTTTCAATGGTGCTTTTCATAGAAGCTGTTAGTGGTTTTCCTGTAGCATCTCTGTTTTGGGGATTGATTACAGTTGCCAGTCCCATATCGTGCATCGCAAGTGATGTTGGAACACCTGCTCTGCTTTTGTTTTCACCTTCGTTTGAAAATGATCTCCATTCTGGACCTGACTCTTCAACTTTATCTGTAATTACAAATCCACATTTGCCACAAAAATTCTCTCCTGTATTGGCATCGGTAACTAGTGTGCCTTTTCCGCATCTTGGACATCTGTCCTTTGGATTTACTGTTTTAACCATCTTAATCTCCCAAAACCTTTTATGATAATATTTAACATTTTCTAAACCATACCTTATAAGTCTGCTGGTGATCGTACCTAAAAAAAAGGTAATTTTCTGGATATTTTTTGATTCTTTTAGTCTATTTCCAAAATATTTTTAATTTTTTCTGCAATGTGTGGTTTTTCTTTTTGCTCTAAAAGGAATTTCAAATCTTCGGAATTGTCTATATCCCACATGATTCTTTTTACAAATACCATTGCAACATTTAGTGTGTGCTCTTTTGCAGTATTCATGTGAATCTTGTAACTGTCTTCATCATAATGAGTCTCCATTAAATCGATTGGCATTCTGACTAGTGCATTAGTGCCATCAAATCTTCTTGATGGAACAATTATGGCAAAATTGGGAGGTGACTTGTAATTTAGCATAAAATCAATATCTTGGGTTTTGATGTATGGTATATCCTGAGGAAAAACAATGGATGCATCATAATTGTTCTCTAAGAGATACTTGTCTGCAAGTACAACTGCGCTGTTTACACTTTCTTCTTTTTCATCAATTATGGTATTAGTGTTAAATTTTTTGCCTATCTCAATTGCTTTTTCTTCTTTTGTCACCATGATGACTTTGTCAATTTGTGGGGAAATCGAAACTGTATGTAGAATTTCTTCTAACATCACTTTGCACAAATCTTCAATTTTTTGAGGAGATAAATCTAAACGCGTTTTTGCATTAGAGAAAGTCTTTACAGGAATTATTGCAGCTATTTTCAAATTATACGTGTACTTGTTTTAGGATGAAATTTGCTAATGCATCTTCGGCTAATTTATTTTTCATAGTAATTTTTGTCTCAAAAACTTTCATATCTAGACTTTGAATCTTCTTTACTAACATTCTATCTTTGGTATCAACAATTATGTTAGAACATACGTCAGAATACATCTTTGCTAATCCATAAGCATTTGACTCTATGCCTGCAGCCTGCATGTATTTTGCAGCAGGACCGCTAATTGCATTATCTCCGATTAATGGACTAATTGCTACAACTTTTTTCTTTATTTTGGATAACTCTTTTCTAATTCCTTTGATCTGGAGCATTGGTCCAATTGAAGTCAATGGATTCCCTGGAGCTAAAATTACCATGTCTGCATCGTGTATTGCATTTACTGCTTCAGGATTAGGGCGGGCTTTGTCAGCTCCGATGTATTGAATTCCTTCAACAGGATCTTTTCCTCTATGCTTTACCCAATATTCTTGTAAATGTAATTCTCCTTTATCTGTAATAATTCTAGTTTCAATGCTGTTGTCTGTAACTGGAATGATGTTTGCACTAACTGCAAATTTTTCACACATCCATTTTGTAATGTCGCTAAGATTTTTTCCGTTCTTTAACATGTTTGTTCTAATTAGATGTGTTGCAGCATCTCTGTCTCCTACTCTAAACCATGTCTCTTCTCCAAAAACTTCCATCTGACGCAAAAAATTGAATGTGTCTTTTTTAATTCCCCAACCTCTTTCTTGATCAAGCAAATCTGCTAATCCATAAACAATTGTATCAATATCTGGGCATACATACAGTCCATACAACCAATAATTGTCTCCCACATTGCTGACTACATTAACTTTGGATTCCTGTGAAACTAATCCTCTGACTAGTTTGACTGAACCTGTCCCTCCTGCTAAAACTGTAATCATACCATTTTCTCCTAAAACTGCAAAGTCTGAAGACCTTACTCCATATTACTTTTTCAAAAAATACCGATCTTTACGTTGGATAAGTTTATTACTACAAATAATTGCTTTCTAGATCGTGTCTAGGGCAGTCACTTTAACAATTTTACTTGCTGGTCTACTTGTTATTGGTTCTACTAGTCCTGTATGGGCTGCTCAAATGGATGCAAAAATCAATCCAAACAGTGAAAGTTCTCCATTTAAGATGAATTATCAAAAGACCGTATTCATCGAGTACCCAAATGGTGGCCAACTCTTTGATGTCTTAAGAGGCCAAGAATGGACCATTGAAGGAACTGCTGATTCATCAGATCCTGGTGTTCAAAATTTGATAAGACAACTTAATGATAAAATTAAAGCAGATGGAAGTCAGGCTCATATTTCTGACTTGAATGTTTCTTATGATATCCATCTTAAAGCAAGAAACATCAACACATCTGTTGATTATAGAGTAATCCTTGAAGGAACTTTAACAAATTATGTGATTACCAAAGACTCTCAAAAAACACTCGTTGATTTGGGGTGGAGAGGACTAACTGCAAATGGTGATGTTGTCATTGACGGACATGAAATTAATTTTCCAATAAACATTTTACTTGAAGTAGAACCTGAAGCTGCAGCATTCTTTGTAGGCACTGAGGCTGAAGATGTTTTACGAAAAAATCTCATTAATGCTGACTTTATCTTGCAACAACCATTAACAAACTGGCATTTCTTATTTGATCCAACAGGAATTAATGTTGATGCTGGAACCTTTGGTCTAAGTCAAGAAATTTCTGGATTTGTAGTTTCTAGTTGGACTATGGGTGAAAGTAGTATTAGAGAAGGAAGACAAGTCGAAAGAGTCTTTGAAGCAGAAATTGTTGCAGACCAACCATATGTTGTTAGAAGTGTTCAATCTTCAGATCAAGGAAACTTGTATGCAATTGGATTTGGTGCTTTAGATATTTTTGATGGTGTAGAGATTGCAGGTGTAACTCCAACTCCTCCAGAAGATTATGCTACGACTTCTACAGGTGATTTCCCTGTTATGATTATTTATGGAATGGCTGCAATTGCCGCAATTGCAGGTGGTGCATTCTTTATGTTTAGTAATCGTCAACTAAAGAACACAAAAGAGGGTCAGCAAGGAATTGATCCAAGTAGATTACAAGGCTATCAAACTAGCGCCTCATCAGGTGGTTATCAGACCAACAGAGGAGAAGCCCAACTAAAAGACGATGCTGGTTATCAGCAGACACGTAGTGTTTATGATGAAACATCTGAACCCACTGAACCAAATCCTCCACAACCTGAGGGTGCAATTGAAGAGGCAGCATGTGGGTGTGCAGCATCAGCCGATATGGGATCTGAATGTGATTGTGAAATGCAAGGTGCATGTTTGTGTGATGCAACATGTGGATGTAATGCAGAAATCTGTAAAGAACAAGCCAACTCTATGAGTTAGATTTTTAGAAAAGTTTTCTAGTTTTACTATGGGTTTTTTATCCAATTTTAAAAAAGATTTGAAATTTGCTAAAGCAAAAAAGGCAGCTCAAATTAATGGGGAAACTCTCAAAGGACTACTTAAAACATTCAAAGAAGAAAGGGATAGAATAGAAAAAGAAACTGGTACTAGACCTGAGATTGATGAGACTACACAAATGTACATGCAAAAAATTCTAAACGTTTGGATTTTTGAAGGCAAAAAAATTGACGAAGAAAAATTTTGGAGAGAAGTTGATTATAACAGACAGTTTTCTCATCCAGTTGAATACTATGAAATTAAAAATTAAAAGTGTGTGCTGGGAGTAACCCTCCTTCTGTTTTCACGATATTTCGCTTTGCAGCCTACCTGAACTTGGTACAGGAACTTACAGTTCTGTTTGGCTTTGCTCCATGTGGGTCGGCTTTTTCATTCCTTTTATGGAAACCTCAGGTTTTGCCATCATAGTGCGCCATATTGGATTTTTTTCTGCTCCGTTGCCAATCATCTCTGATTATCTATCTCCAGATCACATTTCCTGTATGGAGGGAGGAGTTTCCTCTGCCGTAGCAGCGTGTCGTGCTCCAGCTCACATAGTTATGGTATCTGTTTATTGAATTTGAATATTACCTTAGACTTTTGTGCCTATGATGAACAAAGTTCCAAACTCTCTTTTCCATTTCTTTTTACTTTTCAAATCTTTGACGTGTTTAGTTTTTACATGAAATCCTGCAGTTTCAAAAAACTGTTTCCATTCTTTTTTTGAGTGCAAATGCATCTGTATTTTCATTACATCTGCCCACCTTGCAGTTGCTTTGTTGTCTGCATAAAAGTCTGTACCACAAAAAAACTGTCCTCCTGATTTTAACAATCTGTAAATTTTTTTGAGTGCTTCCTCTATGGAATCTGAATAATATAGAGTCTCCATTGAAAAAATGAAATTGAATTTTCCTCTATATTTCCATGATTCTATATTTGTATGAATGAATTCTTGATTTTTATTATCTTTCTTCTTTTTTGCTTGAATGATCATTTTTTTGCTTTTATCAATCCCTACTGCTTTTTTGCAGTTACTTTCTTTGGAAATTTTTCTTACGACCCATCCATTTCCACATCCTACATCAAGAAAACTAAAAGGTTTGTCAAATGACACTTTTTCTAAAAACTTAGATACGTTTTTTCCATGTTCTATCTCCATTAATTCGGCCCTGCCATTTTGAGCCCACTCATCAAATGTTTTTCTAACCCTATCCATGGAATTTGTTTTTTTAAATTACATTATAATCTTCGTCTTACTGATCATTGATATGAATAATTTCTACGTGCTGCTTATATTCAATTTTTCTAAATATCTTTTGAATAGAAATGCCTGATGAATCATGCAGAAGATGTGGTGGAAAATTGACAGAGCACACAAAATGTGCTCATTGTATGAAACCTAACATCATGATTTGTAGAGATTGTAGTCTTTGTACTGCTGAGCAATTTCATTCAATTTGTATGTCTGTAAAGACAGACCAGACCAATACCGTGCCCTATTTCAAGTCCTGCAACTACCCTGGGGTAGTTACCATGGCTTGATTTTAGAATCTTGTTGCAAAAAGAAGACTAGTTTTTGCCCTTGACTAAATTAAATAATTGTCTGACAGCAAGTTTTGGGTGACGTGTTGCTAATTTTACCATATTTGATAATCCAAAATCTGCTTTTATAAAATCTAGGAATTCTTCAGATTTTAGTTCTTTAATGATGTTTAACTCTTTATCCCATTCTTCATCTGTGAGTCCTATCCATCTGTCCTGAACTCTTCCAGCAGAATTAATTTTTGACTCTATCTCCTTTCGCCAGTGATCCTCATATGGATACAATGAATTCTTGTCAGTATTGCCTGATTTGATAGCATCTGATGCTACCTTTCCTGCAACTCTTCCAAATCTGATTGCGTATCTTATTCCCTCTAATACAAGTGGGTTTGCTTGACCTGCAGAGTCTCCTACTAGAATCAAATTATTAAAGACAGTTTGTCTTGACAGTCCATCATTTGGTATTAATCCGTAATGAAATTCTAGTTGGGTTATTTTTCCTAGTTTTTTTATTGGACCCACTCTGTTGTCAATTAATTCATTGAGTCTTTGCGTAGGATCCACATCGGATTCTGGTTTTCCAACTCCTACCCCTATTCTGACAATGTTGTCTCCTAATGGGAAAATCCATGCATATCCTGCAGGCGAATACTGTTGTCCTACCATAAGCCACCATGTCTCAGAGTCAACGTTCTCAGCTTTTACTTCATATTCTGCACCCGCTCCGAATCTCTCCCATTGTGTAACATATCCCATAGCTTTGCAAACGGTTGAAGGAAATCCACTTGCATCAATGACTACTTTGGAGTTAAATGTAATTTTTCCATTAGGTTCTGAAGCTCTGACCCCTATGATGTCCCCTTTGTCATTTTTTATTACTTCATTAACATTTGTTTTAACAAAAATATCTGCCCCTGATTTTTCAGCTTGCTTTGCTAGCCATCTGTATGTTTTTCTAACATCTAATACTGCAGCTCTTGGAACTGAATCACTTATTGTAACTTCGTTATTTGGGGAACAAAATGAAAAATTCCTAATTGGATTAAAGCAATCATCTGGTATTCCAAACTCTTTGATATTTTTAATCCATGTAACTCCGCTAGTCCTTACAGTTTCTGCAATCGATTCCTCTTTTTCAATTAATGCAACCCTTGTGCCGTTTTTTGCAGCTTCAAATGCGGCTGATGATCCTGCAGGACCTCCACCAACAACCACTAAATCATAATCATATGTGTCAGACAATTGGTTTGAATCAATAATATCTAGGATATAATTTTGAGGAAAACCTGAAAAACTATTTTTTCAATACAGGCACACCGTTTGAATCATTCTCTCTTTCTGAATCAAATGTGCTCATATGTGCTGGATCTCTATGCATGTAACTGTGAGTTTCCCCTTCTGTTTTTCTACAGAATTTTGAATGAATTGTCTCTTCAATTTTTAGTGTGGTTTCATTCTCATGAAATAGACGTTTACCACAGTCTGGGCATATGAATTCAGGCATAATTTTAATCAATATCAAATCTATTTAGATGTTTCAGACAAAAACGAGTCTTCTGATCCGAAACTTTAGATGTTTAAAAATCTCTTATTTTTCATGGATGAATCTCAAATCTCATCTTTTGTAATGTGGTCTGCAGTTACTGGAATCATTATGCTTGTCACTGGATTAAGCTATCGTGCATATATGAGGAAGAAAAATGAGATCTCTTCATCTTGAAAAAAAAGGTCTGCGTGGATTAGCTATTGCTGAGAGTTTCAAACAAAACTCTAGAAAATCTGTTTTTTCTGGTATTGTGATGAGAAGAGATTTTGTTATAGATGGATTTGTTTTTGGAAGCGCTACATTAGAAGGCGATGATGCAACTGATGCAATATTGAAGATGTATTATGACCTAAACAGGTCTGATATCAGTTATGTTCTGATTTCAGGACTAATTGTTTCAATGTATAATATCATTGACATCAAAAAATTATTTGATATATTAAAAATTCCACTTATTGGAGTATCTTATCATGATTCAGATGGGATAGAGGATTCAATAAAACACCATTTCCCAAATTCTTTTGAATCAAAACTAAACAAGTATGCTAAACTGGGAAAACGTAAAAAAATTACCTTGAGTACATCTTATGATGTTTTTGTTAGAAAAGAAGGTTGCACATTAAATGATGTAAAACATCTTCTCAATGATTTAACATTACATGGAACAGTTCCTGAACCAATTAGGGTCTCTCAACTTTTGGCAAAAACATTACTTGAGAAAGGATTATCCTTCTGAAGCTGTCTTTCCGCCATCAACATTAAGAATTGCTCCAGTGACCCAGCTTGCTTCATCAGAAGCCAAGTATAACACTGCATTTGCAACATCTTCTGGTTCTCCAACTCTTGCAAGAGGTAATCTTTCTTCTAGAACTTTTCTTGCTTGAGGATCATCAAGGTATGGCTTAATAGAGCCTGAGTTAATAATTCCTGGATTGATGCAATTACATCTAATGTTTCTTCTTGCATATTCTACTGCAATTGATTTTGTGAACATGGGGATTGCTGCCTTTGTAGAAGAATACACTGCTAAATGTACTCGTGGGATAGCTCTCTCACTTGAGATAGAACCAATATTTACAATTGCCCCACTTCTAACATCTGACATCTTTGCCAAAACAGATTTTGTCATATTGAACACTCCTAACAGATTCACATCAATCAATTTTTTAATTTCCGAATCTTTCATTTCGTGAAAATGAATAGGATCATTGATTGCCCCTGCATTATTTACAAGGATGTCTATTTTTCCATATGTGTCCATGATTTGATTTACAACTTGTAATGTTTGAGATTCATCTGTTAAATCACAAGTCATTGAGACAGTGGAATCTTCGTTTCCGATCTCTTTTCTGGTTTCTTCTAATTTCTCAAGATTCCTTGCAATAAGAATAACTTTGGAACCTTCATCAGCAAATCTCTTTGCAATTCCTTTACCAATATCACTAGAAGCACCAGTAACAATGGCTACTTTATCTTTTAATCTCATGATTTGGTATATTTCTAATAACTTATAGAATTTTTGTTAAATTTCGTTCCTGATTATTTGGATTCATTAATTCGTTTAAGATATTCAATAATTCCTGTATAGTCAATTTCCCCTAGTCCTTCTTTTATCGCATTTTCGTACACTTCTTCAGCTTTTTGTATCATGGGCAGTTCAATTCCTAAATCTTTTGCAACACTAGTCATTGTAGAAATATCTTTTTTTAAATTTGCAAGTGTAAATGTTGGATCATAGTTTCTATCTATCATCTTAAATGCCTTTTTTTCACTCATCCCAGTTTTAAAATAAGTCGAATTTAAAATCTCGAGAAATTTTTTAGGATCTACTCCTGTCTTTTTGACTAGTGTTATTCCTTCAGACAATGCAAGTGCAAGCATGGTGATTTGCAGATTCATGGCTAGCTTGATAGAATGTGCAACACCACTTTCTCCTAAGAAAAATACCTTATTTGCAATTTTTTCAAATATGGCTTTGCACTCTTCAAAACTTTCTTTATCTCCTGAAACCATCATTACCAAATCGCCTGTAATTGCTACGTTGGGGCCTCCCATTACTGGTATGTCTAATTTGTTAATGTTGTATTCTTGAAATTTCTCTGAAATATTTTTTGATTCTGAAGGATCAATTGTACTCATATCTGCAACAATTAATTCATTATTTTCTGCCTCTATGATTCCATTTTTACCAAATGAGACTTGCTTTACTGCATCCGCATCCTTTACAACTATAATTACTAAATCTGATTTTTTTGCAACATCTTTTGGTGAATCAACAACCGTAGCTCCTTTCTCTTTTGACTGCATGGTCTTTTTTTCATCTCTATTGAATACAGTGACTTTGTAACCTGAATCTAACAAGTGTAATGCAACTGCATTTCCTAACATCCCTAAACCTATGATTCCTATATTTTTCATATTCTAATGACGCTCCTCATCTTCAATTTCCCATTGACTATTTCCAAATCTTGGTGCTACAAATTTTAACTGTCCTATTGTTTTATCACTCTTTTTGACTTTGGCAAAATCAAATTTTTTCATACTTAGCACTTTCTCTTTTGGCTTGTATCCTCCTTCGATAACTTTTACTTTGAATCTCTTACTTGCTTTAATTATCATCTTTCTAGCTGCTTGAACATCTCCAACCCATGAAAACATCTCAAAGTCTCCAAAATTCTTTGTTGATACCGTATACCCATACAATCTTGCTTCAAGTTTTGTTTTTTGTGATTTTGCTTGCTCATTTAACCACGCAATTACTTCTTGGCCATGACCTTTCTCTATCCCAAAAGTTTCTGAATCTCCCATTACAAAATTCACAATATTGAACCATAATAATCATTTTCGATAATTGTTAAACTAAAATATTGAGTTGCGTCAAATTATTCATGCTTACAATTGACTGTAAAGATGTTTTACCAATCAAAAATGAACTTGTAGTATATGTCTCAGATCAAGTTGCAGCCATACCTACACTAAAAAATAACCAATTTACTTTATCAACTTTGGATGATGAGGCAATTGACACCAATACTGTAGTTACTGCAATCAAAGAATTTTTAGATTCTATTGGGGAAGGACGTAATTTTGCTGTCATAGGAAATAACAATTTCATCAGTATCACTTCTGTGTCTGGAAAAGTTATTGAAAGAGAATCTACTCAACAACAAGAAATGTTCTCATGCTCACATTGTGGATTTGTAACTCGATATCAAGTTGAACTCAATACTCATATGAGAATCCATTACCTCTGAATCTTTTTAAAAATTCTAGGTATTGTATTTTTTCTAATCTCTGGTATCTCCATTCTCATTGCAAAATTATAATGTGGAAATCTTTTTTTGTATTCTGAAATGTAACTTTGTGCAATATTTTGTGTTTTAAAATCCACTCTGACTCCATCTAGTTTTGTCTCTTTTCCAAAAATATCGTAAACTACTATTGAATGTCTGTTTGGTTTAACATAGAATTTTGTACTACAATACCACATAATTCCTAGTGTAACTACAAAGAATCCTGTAACAAATTTATCTAGAATTTTTCTCACATGTTGATTTTTAACAGGATCTTTATAAGCACTAATTCTGATTAATTATTATGGATAAACCACCAAGAAACAATGTCACAAAGGTCTATTGTGAAAAATGTGATCTTGTATTTGAATCAAGAGAGCAATTTGAAAAACATCTTGATAGTCACTCTTCTGGTGTTCAATGTGAGGTTTGTCCAATTGATACTGCTATTGCAAAATTTACCAATCTGTTTAGACGAAAATCATCTCATAATTTGGAATAAGTTTTTTTAACTCATCTCAGATATTTTGAACATGAATAAAAAAGGTGTAATTATAGGCGTCACATCTATTGCCATTATTGCTGGAATTGTAGCATCATTATCTTCAACCCCTACTGAAACTGTAAATCTTGACATGACTAGAACTCATGGAACTATCTCTACTGCCATGGGTTCTCCTATACTTGGTGATCCTTCTGCTTCTGTAACTATTGTTGAATTTGGTGATTATCAATGCCATCAATGCTATAATTGGTTTCATAACACTAAACCTGCTATAACTCGTGATTATATTAACACAGGAAAAGCCAATTTGGTTTTTGTTGATTTGGCATTTTTGGGAAAGGATTCACCAAAAGCTGCTCAAGCATCATACTGTGCTGAAGATCAGGGAATGTATTGGGAGTATCATGATGTACTTTACAATTCCCAAGAACCTCAAATTGATAATGGTTGGGCTAATACTGAAAGACTAAAGGCTTTTGCATTTTCAATGGGATTGGATATGGAATTGTTTGAGAGTTGTCTTGACTCTGGAAAATATTCTAAACGTGTTCAATACAATAGTCAACAAGCAAGAGATCATGGTGTAAGAGGAACTCCTGGATTCTTTATTGTAGGTCCTGATGGGCAACACCAGATTGGCGGTGCACAACCATTTTCTGTGTTTAAGCAAATTTTGGATCCCATGGTATAAATGACAAACACAGTCAAACTTGTTTTTTCAAATTTTAGATATGTTGTATTGTCTGTTTCTATATTTGTTCCAATGCTAATTGGACTTCTGATATTATCTGAATATATTTTTCTGGAGCCTTATGTTGTAAGCCATCTTCCATCTGGTACTGAATTTGGATTTATTTTGATTGTCATTTTATCTGCCTTATCTGCGTTGGTAATTCCAATGAATGTCTTTAGAATAAAATTACTCCAAGGCTCAAAACAGAAAATGGGTGGTGGCATTTTTGGTTCTATAATTGGGGCTGCAGCTGGTGCTTGTAGTTGTGGACCAATTGGGTTTGCAGTGATCTCAACCTTTGGCTCTGTTGGCGCTACTGCAACTGCATTTCTAACAAATTATGAGATTCCAATCCGACTGGCTGCAATTGGGATACTGGCAATTACTTACTTTACAACAGTAAAATCACTCAAAGTTGAATGTAAGATAGAATCCTGATTTGATGTACAAGAAATTACCATTTAGGCAAACGTTTTCGACCTTCGGATGTATCTTAAAGTCCGTTAAACTATTGGTGTGACATTCATTTATGTTCCAATTAGGCCAAGTAGGAGAGATCCAGAAGCTGATGAAATAGAAGATGCTGAAGAGTAAGCATCTTTTTCCCATTTGTATTGTGAATAATTGAATTTTTAGAATTTTCAAAGTCGAGCTATTTATTTGCCTTTTTCAAGTTTAACTTAATGCAAAACTGGAGTATGATTGCTGGAATTTTGATAATTGCCAGTCCGATCCTGTTTTCTATGATCGCATATCCTGATTCTATAGCTTGGAGTTGGAATGAAGGAAGAGGAGGATATCTTTTTGCACTTGTTTTTGTTGTAGCTGAACTTGTTGGTCTAAAAATTGTTATTTCAAAAAAACGATTACTTGCAGTAATTCCAATAGCACTACTTACTATTTCCTATTTGGTTTCATTAGAAAATGGTTTACGCGATTACTTAGTTGCATCTGCAGAACAATTTGATGTTCAATTAATCTATTCTTGGACATGGATGTGGGACTTTATTGTTATGGCAATTTTCATTGTTGTTGCATTATCAATTTTCTTTGGAAGGAGATGGATTCGAATTGCACCTGCCGGACCTATCTTCTTAACTGGAACTGCAATTATTTTGTCTCTTGATGCTTTCTTCCCTTATGACACACTTGGACCTTTACAATACATTGTTCCATACTTTGTACAAGCAAATGTTTGGGTAATTACTGCACTTGATCTTGGTACTGCCATTGCAAGAGATAACGTCATGTTCCTACGTGGTGATCATGGTTCTATGGCACTTCAAGTATTCTGGCCATCAGCAGGTGTTCACAGCATCATAATTTTCTCATTGGTAATTGGGGCATTCATGTTAAAGATGAATATTCCTAGAGCAAGAAAATCAATGTATTTTGTTTTAGGTATAATTGGAACAATTACTGTAAATTTAATTAGAATATTCTCATTATCTTGGTATGCCCTCAAAGTGACAACTGATCCTGTCGCATGGGAAGAATATCACAAAATCGCAGGTGAAATAATGTTCCTGCCGTGGCTATTTGCATTCATTTTAGTTGTCATTTTGATAGAATCTAGACGTTTGAAAAAACTAGAGAAACAAGGTAAATTGCCGTCTAAAAATAACTCGTAATATCTCTCTGTCCCTGACTCTCTGAAAGTTCTGAAACTTTTACCCCAAGCCGCCTAATTGTGATTGTTTGGTTTTCTAATGCTTCTCTTAGTAATTGCTCTGCTGTTTTTTCCAATTCCTCCAAACTCATAGTTGGGTTTCTGAGCATTTTTGATTTTGACTTATTTGATAAATCTGATTGAACAAAATTTATTCCAACTGACTTGAACATTTGATTTTTTTGTTTAATGACCTCGTGAACTTCCTTGCATAATTCTAATAGATTCTCTAAAAGAAAAGAGTAATCCTTTGAATCTTTTTTTAGAGTTGTAATTTTTCCATGTTGAATACTTGGCTCTCTTTTGTGTACTGGTTCGTTATCAATTCCTCTCACTGAATTGTAGATGTATGTTCCACTTTTTCTGCCAAATTCTTTATTTAATGTAAATACATCGAGTTTTTTTAACTCGCCGATTGTTTCCAAATTCATTTCTGCAAATCTTTGTTCTGTTTTTTTACCAATACCTGGTATGTCCCTTATTTTTAATGACTCTAAAAATTCATCAATTTTTTCTGATGAAACTATTGTTAGTCCGTCTGGTTTTTGAAAGTCAGAAGCAATCTTTGAAATTAGTTTGTTTGGCGAAATTCCAATTGAGCAACTGAGCTTTGTTTTCTCTCTAATGGAATTTTTAATTTGTTGAGCCAAATGACTTGCTTTGTGGAAATCACCTTCTACTCTTTTTGTTACATCCAAATATGCTTCGTCTCTTCCAACATACTCAAAAATATCTGCAAACTCTTCCATAATCTTCATCGCCTTTTCCGATATTTCTGAATAGTAATCAAAATCCACAGGCAAAAAAACAGCATCGTTTCTTTCATCCAATCTTTTTTTAGCAAATACTATCGGTATTCCTGATTTTACTCCATACTTTCTTGCAGTATAATTTGCTGTTGCAATGGCTCCGCTATCTCCACCTCTATCTGAAAAAACACATACGCAAACTGGTTTTGATTTTAATTCTGGTGATCTTATCTCTTCACACTGGGCATAAAAATAATCAAAATCTATGTGGAAAACTATTCTTGTTTCCAATACTTTGTAATGAACTTTAGATTATTACTATATTGTGCATTAATCTAAATACTCATTTGGTTCATCAGTTTCATGGATTATCCAATTTCTGTTGATGAAAATGGCGTAAAAATAAAACCTGAAAAAATGGAAAAAGAGAAACTTTACCACTGCATTTTCAAAGAAAAAGCAATGTTGGTTTTCAAAGATTCTCAGGATGTAATGAATTGCTATGAGATTGAAGAAAAAGATCTCGTTGAAAAAATCAAGAAAATTGACAATGATGACGATCTAGAAAAATTATTTGATGACTATCTTAAGGCACAAGACCTGAAAAATTAAATAAAAGCGAGAGAGAATTTTGTTATTAAAGGAATTACGAATTGAGTGACACTAGAAAATCAAAAGACGCAGAAGATATTTTATCAGAGTTTGATTCTAGAACTAAATCTGAACCCGAACCTGAACCACAACTAGAGTCCCCAGAACCTGAACCACAACTAGAGTCCCCAGAACCTGAACCACAACTAGAGTCCCCAGAACCTGAACCACAACTAGAGTCCCCAGAACCTGAACCACAACTAGAGTCCCCAGAACCTGAACCACAACTAGAGTCCCCAGAACCTGAACCACAACTAGAGTCCCCAGAACCTGAACCACAATCTAGTAAACCGGAAACTCCTAAACATCCTGAAGAACGTAATGTTATTTTTGTTGGAACAAAACCTATAATGACTTATGTTTCTGCAACCTTAACTCAACTTTCAACAAGACCTACTGTTACCATAAAAGCAAGAGGAAAAAGAATTACTCAAGCTGTTGATGTCTCGCAAATGATTGTAAAAAGAATGGACTCTGTTGGGTATGTAATTAGTGATGTAAGAATTTCATCTGATTCACTTACTTCTCAAGATGGTAAGCAACGTAATGTCTCTACCATGGAAATTGACATTTCAAAAGAATAATTTTAAAATCCCGATTATAATCATAGGTGGAATTTTAATTGCAGCAGTTTTAATATTTTTTTCAAATTATTCTTGTGGTGTACAACATATGCAAATTTTAAACGAAATAAATTCTTTTGAAAAAACACTTGATCCTGAATTTTGTGAAGTAATTGTTGAAAAAATTGATTTGTTTAATGATAGTTGCAAACCTGAAATAGAAATTCTTGATTGTGGCTAATACTATATTTCTTGCAAAAATGTAATTCCAAAATAAATTAACATGATACTTAGTCCTATCATTAATATTTTATAATTTTTGTTTGAAAGAATTTTTGTACTCTTTGATGCCAAAAATGAAATTGCTCCTAACCAAGCAAAATCCATCCAAATATGTAATCCAAACATGATTAACATACCTGAAAATGCCCAAATTAGCATGGCATCTGATATTAATTTGAATCCTATTGTCAACCACCAAATAATGAAAAATGGATTTAATCCGCTTAGTAAAACCCCTGTAATTAAAGCCCCTTGTTTTATATTTGAAATTGATAATTCTTTTTCCCTTAAGACTGATCTAATTTGCAATATTGCAAATGTAAAAAGCGTCAATGCTCCTAAAATAGAAATAATTGTTCTGAATTCTGGAAAACTTTCTAATGAAAAAACTCCAATCCCTAATAATATCACAAGCGGCAATTCAACAATTGCATGACCTGTAGCTAACTTGATGCCTGATTTTGCACCTCCTTTTAACCCATATGCTATGTTAGCTGCAAAAAGTGGTCCTGGTGCCATTACTCCTGATGTTGATATGACTATTACTAATACTGCAAATTCTACAAATTGCTCCATCTAATTCAAATTTTTGTTATAATGATTATGAATTAAACATAATCTAAAAATTATCTGTACATGATGTCTTTCATGTGTTTTGATCCTTCTTCAGCTTCTTTGATTATTGATTCTGCTTTTTCTGCCTCTTTTTGTAGAGATGGAATATCGCATGAAGCTCCTGGAATCAATTGTGACATTGCCAAACATAATTGTGCACTGGATTTGAAATCAGGACCTTTTCCATCTGTATGAAAAATAATTACAATAACATCCTGTCCTGTTATGCTTGCTTCATTTAGTAGCATTCCAGGGATTCCTGGTACCGTTCCATGTGCTAATACTTTGAGTCCTGCTTTTTTCACTTTCTTTCTTGCAGCATCAGTACTTCCAATACCAATAATTTCTTCATTGCCCTCTGGAGATTTTACTGCGATGCTACTTACGATTAAACCGATTTTGTGTTTTTGTGCCCATTTGAGCATTGTTTTAGCTGTTGTTCTATGTAGTGCTTGATCAAGTGTGAGATATGATAAGAAGATACTAACTTTCAAATCTTCATTGACAAATATTCTTGATGGATAGTTTGGCTTTCCATTTTTAATTATACTAATTGGAGGAAATAGTTCTGAATCAATAATTCCTGCTAATTTCAATTTGGATGTGTGTATCATTGATTCTGATGCAATAGCGCTGCTAAAACCTGCTGATGGAAATCCGTCAATTAGGTATCCTCCTTCTAAGTTGAGTGGTTTGAATTCCTTAATTCTTATTTTGGGAAGCATGATTGTTTTTTGTTTTTATTAGATAATAGGGTTTGTCTAATTTTTTAATTTTGATACTAGTGATGAATAAATGAATGGCAATATGGTTGTCACTTCTGCATGAAGTGTTGATTGCTTTGCTTTTTGTGTAACTTTTCCCCAGGAAATTGCTTCTCTGACTAGTGCGCCACTAAGACTACCATCAAATTCTTGTGCAGTTGTAATGTAAAATGCATAGTCTAACCCTTCTCTGTATTGATTCCACCATAAAGTATGATGTTTTGAAATTCCTCCACCAATCATAAATGCTCCTGATTTTTCAGCTTTGAAAATAAAACCTGAAAGTAAATCCGCATCACCTGCCATGTTCAATTTAAAATCATTATGCTTTTGTGTGAATAACCAAATCTGACTTCCTACTGCACCATCCATGATTCCTGGAACTACTACACTAATGTCATTTTTGTATGCCCAATAAAGAAATGAATCTTCTCCTAAATGCTTCCCAATCATTTTACAGATTTGAGCAGTAGTCATTTCTTTTACACCATTTTGATATTCCTCTTCCAAAAATGCTTGCATCTTCTCTTCAATTAATGGCCCATAACTGTCCATAGGCACAAGTACACTGCCTAATCTGTGAATATCTTGATCTGCTAATTCGTTGTCATCCATTGTAAAGGAACCTTCTTTGTAATGTGAAAAATGTCTTGCAATGTCATGATCTAGTGCACCGCATGTTGTAATTGCAACATCAAACCATTTGTTTTTTAACATGTCTTTTAGAATTCCTCTTAACCCTGTAGAAACAACTGCTCCTACAAATGAAATGAATCTAAGACATTGTTTATCTGAAATCATCTCTGCTAAAATTTCTACCCCTGTTGAAAGATTTACTGATTCAAAACCCCCTGATTGAGACAACTCTTCAAAAATTTTTTCAATTGATGTGTTTGAATCAATTTGTATATCTTTTACAGGGCGCCCTGGTTCTATCATGATCTTAATTCTTGATGTCAAGTATAAAATCCTGCCTTAATTTCATTAATTTTTTTTATTTCTCTAAGAAAACTTTAAACCCGTCTAATAACACCAATTTTCGAATGGCAGGTAGAATAAAGGTAGGACTAGTAGGAATCGGAAATTGTTTTTCAGGTTTAATTCAAGGTATTGAATATTATCGAAAAAATCCTACACAGGAAGTTACTGGAATTATTCATGATAAATTAGCTGGATATGGAATCCATGATATTGATTTTGTTTGTGGATTTGATGTTGGTGAAAACAAAGTTGGTAAACCTCTCCATGAGGCAATCTATGCTTATCCAAACATGGTTGATTGGATTCCAAAAGATGAGTTACCAAAAACTGATGCCAAAATTTACGAAAGCCCCATTCTAGACGGTGTTGGACTTTGGGTAGAAAACAGAATCAAGCCTGTTGAAAATCCAAAATCTGTAGAAGAAATCACTGAAGAAGTTAAAAAAGTCATCAAGGATACTGGCGTTGAAATAATTGTCTCTTATCTGCCTGTAGGTTCTGACAAAGTAACTGAATATTGGGCACAGATTTGCCTAGATACTAACACTGCATTTGTAAATTGTATTCCTTCCTTTATTGCATCAGATCCTGAATGGGCAAAAAAATTCGAAGAAAAAAATATTCCTTGTATTGGAGATGATATCAAAGGACAAGTTGGAGCAACTATTGTTCACAGGACTTTGGCAAAATTATGTAATGATAGGGGAACCAAAATCGAAAAAACTTACCAAATTAACGTTGGTGGTAATACTGATTTCTTAAACATGAAGGAACAAGATAGACTTGTTTCAAAGAAAATATCTAAAACTGAAAGTGTTCAAAGTCAACTTGATGAACGACTAGATGATGATCAAATCTATGTCGGACCCTCTGACTTTATTCCATTCTTAGGTAATACAAAATTGATGTTTATGAGAATTGAAGGACGCCAATGGGCAAATATCCCTTACAATATGGAAGTTCGTTTAGAAGTAGATGACAAGGCAAATTCAGCTGGAATTGTAATTGATGCAATTAGGCTTGCAAAAATTGCTCTTGATCGAGGGGTTGGCGGACCAATCAAGCCTGCAAGTGCATACTTGATGAAGCATCCCATTGAGCAAACATCAGATGTTAAAGCAAAAGCTGCTTGTGAACAGTTTGTAGCAGACGAATAACTATCTGAATTTATTTGCGTCTGAAAATCTGATTTTTCTACTTTTCTCATATTTTTCCAGTTTGAATTCTTTTGAAATAGAATTTTCATTTTTTAGTTTAGTGATTTTGGTGTTGACAACTTTGTTGTTCTCTGCCAAATCTACTATGATGCTATTTCCACCAAACCTTCTATTTTCTACATTTGCTGCAAGGATTGGAATTCTGTTCTCCAATGCTCTAACCTGAACATACATCTGCCATGGTTCTATTCCTCTTCTGACTATTCTACTAGGAGATAGTAAGACTTGAGCCCCTTTTTTGACTAAAGTATTTGCAACCTGTGGAAATACCATATCATAACAAATTATCACTCCAAACTTACAGGCTGTATTGAAAATCTTAGCCTCCTTTCCAGGCTTGACATTGTCTCTTTCATAGTCAAATGGGTGTATCTTTTCTTGCCTGCCTATGAATTCTCCCTTGGGACCAATTACTGGTGCAATTATTGATGAATTCCTTTTATTGACTTCGTAAAATGCGCCTGGTATTATGGTCATTGAAAAATCTTTAGCAATTTCCTTGAATTCAGCAAATTCTGAATCAAAGTCTGAAATTATGTTATCCTTAAGCCATTGCTCAGGCAGACAAACAATATCTGTTTCTTGCCTACCCAACTTTCTTAGGATATGGGCTGCTCTGGATATTCCTTTTTGATTATTAAGATATGAAATCGTTTGAATTATTCCTAATTTTACCATATTTTTTGAATAGCTATTTGGTAATTATAAGTAGGCACACTGACAATCATTTCTTAATTTGTTTGTGCTCACCGTTACGAAAAATATCATACTACAACAAGAAAAATTATGCAATAGTGTCAACTAAACTTGTTAAACATCGATTATCTCACCATTTGAAAGAATAACGTCATTGGTTCATGTTAAAAAAGTAGAGATCTTTGGTTTCAAGTCATTTGGTTTTAAGAATACAACTGTCCAATTTGAACCTGGACTGGTATCGATCTCAGGTCCTAATGGCTCTGGTAAAAGTAACATTCTGGATGCCATAATTTTTGCAATGGGTGAAAACAAACCCAAAATAATGAGAGTTGACAAATTACGATCACTGATTCATGATATTGAAGGGAATAGACGTGGACCAAAAATGGCAAGATCAAGTGTACACTTTGATAATTCTGATCGAAAGATTCCTGTTGACTCTGATGTTGTTGAAATTACAAGAGAGATGGATGCTAATGGCGAAAACACATACTATTTGAATAAAAAGAAAACCAATCGAAGTCACATTCTTGATTTATTGGATATGGCAAACGCTGGATTGGGTCAACTAAATGCCGTGCAACAAGGAACTGTAACTAGAATATCTGAATTCACATCTGAAGAAAAAAGAAAGACAATTGAAGATTTGATTGGACTTTCATATTTTGATGAAAAAAAGGCTGAATCTGTAAAACAACTTGATGAGGCCGATCGAAGACTTGAGATTGCACTTGCTAAAATGGGTGAAATCAAGAAAAGAATAGATGAACTTGAAGAAGAACGGAATCAAAAACTCCGACATGACATTCTTGAGCGTGAATTAAACAGGTACAAAGCAATAGCTGCTGCCAACAAACTAAAGGTAATATCTGGCCAAAAAGAGTCAAAGGAATCAACTTTAGGATCAGTAACCTCTGAAATTACAACTTTTGATGAAGAAAGAAGTGTTTTGAGAACCGAAATTGGAACTTTGGAATCTGAAAAATCAAAATTGATGACAGAAGCTAATGATTACACTAAAGCAAAATCTTCACTTGATGCTGAAATTGCAGCAGCTATGGAACAATATGAAATAGATAACAGTGCAATATCTGCATCAAAGAAAAGAATAGAACAAATCAATTCTAGAATTCCAGAAATACAAAAAGAACTTGAAGAAATTAATACCGCAAGAAGTGATATCGATACTCAGATTTTAAAAATTAAAGATTCTATTGAAGAAACCAATACTAAGAAAAATAAAATTAATTCTGATTTGGAATCTATAGATTCTCAAAGAAATAAAATTTTAGATGAGCAATCACAAGCTGCTGCCAAAAAATCTGAAATTGATGAAAAAATTAGAACCCTTACAAATCAATTAAACGATGCCAAACTAAAACTCTCTAAACTTCAACATGAACAAGAAGAATCAAAAAGAAAAATAGAATTAAACACTGCCAAGTTAGAAGGGCTTGAACATGGCATTGAAGAGCTTACATCTTCTAAATCTAAATTAGAATCTATGATTAAAAATCATAATGCAACAATTGTTGAATTAAAATCTAGAATAAAGAATTTACAACTAAAAAAATCTAAAATTGTTTCTGATATGGATGAGTGGGGTGAAATTCTAGAAAAATCTAACAAAGCTGCAACACGTTATGAATCAAAAATTAAAACTGTCAAAGGCTTCATGCATGAAGATTATACCGTTGCAAAATTAAAAGAGGATGCAGAAAAACTTGGCATTGAAGGTTTAGTTTATGAAATGATTTCTTGGGACAAACAATATGAACGTCCAATTCTGGCTGTGAGTTCTGATTGGATTAAAGCCATAATTGTAAAAGACTTTGCAACTCTTCTTGGAATTGCAGAATTTGCTAGATCCAGAAAATTGCCAAAACTAAAGATTATCCCACTTGATGCAATTCCTAAATTCAAACTAAAGTTGCCCAAAGAATCAGGTGTCATAGGTGTACTTGCTGACTTTGTTCGTTGTAATCCTACTTATTCTGAACTCAAAACATTCCTGTTTGGCAATATTGTTCTTACAAAAACTCGAGAGTCTGCATACAATGTGTCCCAATCAGGATACAAGGCAGTCACTTTGGATGGTGAATACTTTGAGGCAAAAGGAGGTACCGTGGTCATTGATATTGATTCAAAAATATCAAAACTCACAAAATTAATTTCTATGACCAGTGATGTTGATGGATTATTTCAATCAATTAATGCTGTAAAGAAATACTTGCTGATAAAAAAGAACTCTATTAAAAAATTAGATGATGCTATTCAATCAAATTCTGATAGACTTTCAATTTCTGAGCAATCATTAGCATCTGTAAATGAAAACTATTCTCATCTCAAACCCAGAATTGAATCTACATTGGCAATGAAAGAACAACTCACAAAAAGAATCTCTGATTTAACTTCACGTGATAAAACAATAGAATCTGAAGTCCTCACTACTGAATCTCAAGTAGAATCACTATTAGAACGAATTTCAATTGTAGAAGACAACTATGCAAGTGGCGAACAAGCACGTATTGCAAATGAATTATCTAAAATTAATTTAAAGAAAGCAGAAATTGAAAAACTATACACAACTATTGCAAATGAATATCGTGACAAATCCTCACAATTGACAACTCTGGAAACTCAAGATAATCGTGAAAAATCACAATCCAATCGTCTTAATGATGAAGAACGTTCTTTGAATTTAGAAAAAGAGGAATTACAAACAAAAATTAGTGAACTAGAAGTTCAAAAAGAATCTAAAAACGAGGTTCTTGTCAAATTAAGAGAAAAAGAACAAGATCTTATTGAAACCTCTGGTTCCTCTATTGGCCAACTCAAAGAGTTTGATGATAAACTCAAAGTATTGTCTGAAAAAGATAGAGAATTAACCAAACAAATCAATTCCCTAGAGAGGCAATCTGATTCCTTGAATAGGGATCTGCATGATTTGACTGAAAATGAGAACAAATTAAAGCAAATTCTTTCTGCATTTGGCTTTGATAAGGACATGGAAACATTTGATGTGGAATCTATTGTTCAAGGATTGTCTGCAGAATTAGCCTCATTGAATGCCTTAAACGCAAAAGCTCCTGAAACATATCTTGAGGTATCATATGGATACCGCTCAATGTCTACAAGAAAGAACTCACTTGAGGAAGAAAGAAACTCTATTGTTAAATTTATTGAAGATATTGAAAAGGATAAACGTCAAACATTCTTGGATGCATTTGATAAAGTCGATAAAGAAATAAAACTAATTTTCAATAAAATGACTGGTGGAAATGCCTGGTTAGAATTACAAAATGAAGATGACATTTTTAATTCTGGAATTTCTTATCTAATTCAATTCCCAAATAAACCAAAGAGAGAATCTACATCAATTAGTGGTGGTGAGAAAACTCTAGCTGCAATTGTATTTGTTCTTGCTTTGCAAAAACTCAAACCATCTCCATTCTACTTGTTTGATGAGGTAGATGCACACCTTGATGCTCCAAACTCTGAGAGATTGTCAAATATTTTGGAAGAACGTTCAAAAGAAAGTCAATTCATTATGGTATCTCTAAAAGATTCTGTTGTCCAGAAAGCAAAACTGATCTATGGTGTGTTCCCAAAAAATGGCGTCTCAAATGTTGTTACATACAAAGACAAACGTATGCCTTCAGTAAGAAACTCTTAGTCTATTTTGACATGACAAGCTGAAAATTGTCCTTCATCTGTTTGTTCTAAATCGGGCTCAACACTACATTTCTCTATGATGTATGGACACCTATTTCTGAATCTACAGCCGTGAAGAATATCTATGTCTGTTGGCTCATTAATTCTAATCTTCTTTTCTCTATGTAGATTATCTGGGTCTATTTCTGATATTGCATCAATTAGTGCTTGTGTGTATGGGTGCTTTGGGCTCAATAGTACTTTGTCAATTGGACCTATCTCAACAATTTTTCCTAAGTACAGAATTCCTATTCTTTGACCAAAATACCTGGCTGTTGCTAAATCATGTGTAATGTAGATGAATGAAATGTTGTATTTTTTTTGTAATTCATGCATTAATTCAAGCATTTCAGCTCTTATTGACACATCTAGCATTGAAACAGGTTCATCTGCCAAAATCACTTTTGGTTTTAATGACAATGCTCTGGCCAGAACCACCCTTTGTCTTTGTCCACCTGATAACATATGTGGATATTTTTTGATAATCTCTTCGGCTGGCTCTAATTTTACTTCGTGAAGAACTTCAATTACTCTTTTCCTTCTTTCTTCTTTGTTTCCAAGATTATGTATCTCCAACGGTTCTGAAACAATATCTCCAATTTTCATTCTTGGATTAATTGAATCATAGGGATCCTGATGTATCATTTGGCAACTCATCCTAATTTTTTTCAAATTTTCAGGTCTGTTGTCAATTTCTTGATTTTCAAAAAATATTTTTCCAGAATCTGGTTCTATTGATCTTAAAATTAATTTTGCAATAGTTGATTTTCCAGAACCTGATTCACCTGCTAAAACAAAAACTTCTCCTCTGTTCACCGAAAAAGAAATATCATCTGTTGCTCTGACTGTCGATGAACTACTCCCAAACATTCCTTTTTTAGAAAAATATTTTTTCAAATGTTCAATTCGAAGAATTTCTTCCAACAAATGTTATTGAATTTAGAAGTATATCAAGAGATATAGTTATGCGTAAATAATTGGCTTAAAACTTTTAAGTCGAGTAAATGGAATTTTAATACTTGAATAATGCTCTACAAGAAAACAAAAAATACAAAAAATTTGTAGTTGACTCTAGATTACAATACTTTAAGCCTCATGCTACAAAAATTGAAAAAACATTTGCTGAAGAAATATCTTCAACTCTAGGCTCCAATTCAAAATCCATTCATCCTAAATTCTTTTACGACAACAAAGGTTCTGAATTGTTTAAACAAATCTGTTCTGTTTCAGAATATTATCCGACTAGAACTGAAATCTCTATTTTACAAAAACTACAAACTGAGTTACCTCCATTTTTAGATGAAGATTTTAGACTAGTGGAATTGGGTAGTGGGTCATCTGTAAAGACACGATTGATTTTGGATTTTTTTACTAGCTCTCAAAAAAACACTGAATATTTTCCAATAGATATCTCTGAAATTCTTACAGAAAGCTCTGAGGAACTTCTAAATGATTACAAAAATCTAACGATAACTGGTATAATCGATACGTATGAGGGTGGTTTAGAATTCCTAAAAACATATGATGACAAGAAAAATCTTATTATCTTTTTAGGTTCTAGTTTTGGTAATTTTTCACCAATTGATGGTTACAAATTTTTAGAGAAGGTTTACTCCACAATGAAACCTGGTGACTTGTTTTTAATTGGACTTGATCTTGTTAAAGACAAAACTATTCTTGAATCTGCATATAATGACTCAGAAGGAATAACTGCTAAATTCAATCTTAATGTTTTATCTAGAATCAATGATGAGCTTGATGCAGATTTTGATCTAAAAAATTTTTCACATTATGCAATTTACAACGAAAAAGATCAGCGTATTGAGATGTATTTGAAATCTTTGGCTGACCAGTCTATCGTTGTTTCAAAATCTGATCTTGAGTTAAAATTACAAAAAGATGAATTGATTCATACTGAATATTCTCATAAATATCGTCTATCTCAAATTCATGACCTCCTTGACGATGTTGGATTTGAATTAAAACATACTTGGTTAGATGATAAAAAACACTTCTCACTGACTTTGGTCTCTAAAAACTAGATGTCTTCAGCACATCTAAATCCTGAAAACAACCATCTCTCGTCTAGTCTGAAAAAGTTCCTGTAACTTCCACGAATTGACATTCTTGGAGTACCAAAAGAGCCTCCTCTCAAGACTTTTTGATTTGTAAACCACTTGTCATTATATTCATCAAAACCTGTTTTGAATCCTGGATAGCCTGCAAATTCTGAGGATGTCCATTCCCATACATCTCCAATCATGTGTTGGCAACCTGAAGAACTAACTCCGTTTGGATATGCTCCCATCTCAGCACATCCCCAATGATATGATTCAAGAATATTGCATTTGTCTTCTGATGGTTGATCGTTTCCCCATGGGAAGACTGTTTTTTCTTGTTTATCTTCATTCCAACAAGCAGCTTTTTCCCATTCTGCTTCGGTTGGCAATCTTTTTCCTGCCCATTTACAATATGCATCTGCTTCATAGAAACTAACATGGCAAACTGGTTCGTTTGGATTGATTTCTCTAATTCCTAAAAAGTCTCTAGTATGCCATTTACCATCAATTTTTCCCCAATACATTGGAGCTTTCCAATTGTTCTCCTTTACCTTTTCCCATCCATCTGATAACCAATACTTGTATGTCTCGTATCCTCCATCTTCGATGAATTCTAAATATTCCTCATTTGTAACTGGAAAAACATCTATCTTGTAATCATTAAGGTAAACTTTGTGTTCTGGGAGCTCGATGTCATAACAGAATTCTTTTCCATTAAATCCCATTGTGTATAAGCCACCTTTAATTTGCACAGATTTTTTTTCAACTCTATTTTGTGATTTTATTTTGTTTTTTCGTACTGGTCTGTATTGCTCAGCTAAAAGATGCTGTAAATCATAAACTAAAAGCTCTTGATGTTGGCATTCATGATGAAAACCCATTGTAATTAATCTCACTGCATCATCACTCAAAGATTGGGTTTCTATGAATTTCTCAACCCTTTGATTTATTGTGTTAAAATATTCAAAAATTTGATCAACTGTTGGTCTGGAAATTACTCCACGCAGTCCTTTGTCTTGTGGAACTCCAAATTGTTGATAATAAGAATTCAAATATTCTGAAAATTCTTTTGAATAGAACTCATAATTTTTGTCCAATTTACTCATAATTGCTTCATAGATCCAACTGACATGCCCTATGTGCCATTTTGGTGGGCTCATGAAAACTGCAGTCTGTACAACAAAATCATCTTTTTCAAGCGTTTTCACTAACTCTAAAGTTCTACTTCTAGTCTCTCTGAATTGTTCTAATAGTGGTTTTTTTACTTCTAGCTCTGCATTGCTAGTCATAATTTTTTATCAGTTTTTTCCACTATTATATCTGACCATAGATTCATTATTGGGAATTTGAAAATTCTTTTTATCTTTAGCTTATCTTGAGAAGGCATGTCTGATGATTTTACTTCAAAATGTGAACTTTTGCTAAAAGAACCTGAAATTCGTTTTGCAGGATTTTTAGATATGATGGGAAATTTGATTGTAGGATCATTCCGTGATGACGTTAAACCTCTAAAAACTGAGGAAGAACGTAAGAAGATGTTCATTGAGGCTGTATTGCGTATTAGAACGAGGCAGGATTTTGATGATAATCTTGGATCTGTATCTTATGCTGCTGCACGAAGAAAAAAAGTTGTAACATTTACTTTTCCATTAGATAATGTAGTTTTGTTTGTATCTGCAGAATCTGATGTGGATATTGACAAGATGGCACACAAAATAATGAATTTGTGTTCAATTGAAAATAATTCTTAGTATCCTCTAGCAAAAACTGGAACTGACTGGCTTTGCTCTCCACAATAGATGCATTTTGAATCTGTATTTTCACTTCCAAATGGAATGACTCGTATATCTGCGCCTGTTTCTTCTTTTATCTTCTCTTCGCATTCTAATTTTCCACACCAGGGTGCATTGAAGAATCCGCCATCTTCAATTTTTGATTTGAACTCTGCATAATCTAAAATATTTTTTGTATTTTCTTTTGATTGTATTTGTGCATTTTCTAACATGTTTTTTTGTATTTCATCTAAAATAGTAATAATTTTTTCTATATTGTTAAATTCTAAATTCAATTTTTCACGATTGTATCTTTTTGCAATAACGACACTCTGTTTTTCGATATCTTTTGGTCCAATTTCAATACGCATTGGTACTCCTTTCATTTCCCAATCATTGAATTTGTAACCTGGTGACAATCCTTGCCTGTCATCTACTTGAATTCGAATATCTTTTGATTCTAATTTTTCTTGAATCTCTTTTACTTTTGGTATTACTTTGTCTCTACCTTCATCATTTTTGTAAATTGGAACAATTACTACTTGAGTTGGTGCAACTTTGGGTGGTAAAACAAGACCTTGATCATCTCCATGAGCCATAATCATAGCTCCAATTAATCTCCATGACACTCCCCATGATGTTTGCCATGCAAAATGTTCTACATTATCTTTGTCTGCAAACTTTACTTCAAATGGTTTTGAGAAATTTTGTCCTAAGAAATGTGATGTTCCCATTTGCAGTGCTTTGCCATCTGGCATTATGGATTCCATAGTAGTTGTATACACTGCTCCTACAAACTTTTCTTTTTCACTTTTCTTTCCGGTTGTAACCGGAATTGCCAATTCCTCTTCAACAGTATTTTTGTAAATTTCTAAAATTTTCATCACTTCTTTTTCTGCTTCTTCTTGTGTTGTGTGTACTGTATGTCCTTCTTGCCACAGAAATTCTGATGTTCTCAAAAATGGTTTTGTTGCCTTTATCTCTGCACGCAAAGCAGTGTTCCAGAAATTAATTTTTAATGGTAGGTCTCTCCAACTTTGAATCCATTTAGAATACAATGTGTATGCCAATGTCTCAGATGTTGGCCTTAAAGCCAATCTGTCCCCTATCTCATTTGTTCCAGAATGTGTTACCCAAAAAACTTCAGGATTAAAACCTGCAAAATGTTTTTGTTCTTTTCCTAAAAGTGACTCTGGAATTAATACTGGAAGAAATCCATTTCTGATTCCATTTTTTGCAAATTTTTTATCAAACGTGTTTTTCAATGACTCCCAAATGGAATATCCGTCTGGCCTTAGTACAATTAATCCTTTTACAGGTGCGTAATCTGCCAATTTGGCTTTGAGCACTACTTGAGTATACCACTCACTAAAATCATCTTTTTTTGAAACCGTGATGCCAACGTCTTCTTTACTCAAACTAAAATTTTAAGAATAAATTAACTAATGAGCCTTTCGTGAACAATGATTCTATTTTTTGAGTGGGTCGCCTTTACAGAGGACTTTTCCTGTTACTCTACTTTGGAAGTTTGGACATACGAAGCACTGGATAAAATGAATGTCATCTTTTAGAACAGGACAAGCTACAAATTCTTGTTTCATTCTTTTGAGCATTTTTGGACTGACTCCCTTTAACTTCAATTTTCCTTTATCATCCATCATTCCTGATGCTTTTAGCTCAGCTTTTACGTCATCTGGTAGTTTTTGTCGTCCTTCTCGTTCTTGAATTTCTACTTCAAATTTGTGTTCTAGTTCGCCCATGACTATACGACTAACTCCGGTGATTTATTACTAACGTTTTTTCGATCTCAAAAAAGTTTAAACTTTAATATAATTAGCAAATTTTTGCAAAACAGAAATCAATTGTTAGTAATTTTTGATGTTGAAGGTGTTTTGTATGATGAAGAATACCTTCCAATTCTTGCAGAAAAGGTCAACAAACAAGATGAGATTTGGGCAATTACAAAACAAGGCATTCAAGGAAAAATTAACTGGGAAGATGGACTAAAAACTAGAGTTGCTGCCCTAAAAGGACTCGATGAAAAAACATGTCAAGAAGTTTCAGATACATTACCAATCATGACTGGTGCAAAAGAAGCATGTAGAGCATTAAAAGCAGCTGGTTGGAAATTGATGGCTGTTTCAGGAGGATTCACCCTGATGATGGAGAGATTACAAAAAGAATTAGACCTTGATTATGTTTTTTGTAATGAATTGATTTTCAAAGATGGTAAACTTGATGGAGTAAAAATCAATGTTGATTCAGACAAGTCAAAATCTGCAAAAATAAAAATTGAAGAATGGGGTGAAAAGAAAGAAGATATTGTTTGTGTTGTAGATGGTGCCAATGATGTCAAATTATTTGATATTTGTGGACTGGGCATCGCATATCGTGCACAGGATTTAGTTAAGGATTTAGCAACAACGACTTTGGAAGAAAAAGATCTTTCCAAAATACTTGACATTATCAATAAACACTACAAATTAGAATTAGAAGTTCCAACACCTGCATAAACAATTTTTTAGTCCATACACTTGAGATACTTTAATTGGAAATTATCCCTGTAACTATTGAAAAAGAAATTGAGAAATCCGATGATATTTCTCAATTAATTACATCTTCATCTAAAATTCAAGATGGTGATATCATTGTAATTGCTCAAAAAATTATTTCAAAACAGGAAGGGCGCTTAATTGATCTATCTACAGTAACTCCTTCACTACTTTCTGAAGGAATAAGCTCTCAGTATCAAAAAGATCCTCGAATAACTGAATTAATTTTATCTGAATCAAAACGAATCATTCGAATGAAAAATGGAATTCTAATTGTTGAAACAAATGGTGGAGTAATATGTGCAAATGCTGGAATTGATGAGAGTAATGTGAAAGAGGGGTTTGCAACATTATTGCCATTAGATTCTGATAAATCAGCAAAAACTATTCGTGAAAAAATTTATGAGCACACAAAAAAAGATGTTGCAGTAATAATTTCTGATACCTTTGGACGACCATTTAGAATGGGACAAACTAATTGTGCTATAGGTATTTCTGGATTAGTTCCAATTATTGATTATGAGGGAACAAAAGATACATTTGGAAAAACTTTACGAGTTACTGCGATTGCAATTGCTGATGAACTTTCAGCTGCATCTGAATTAGTAATGGGAAAAACATTGAAAACCCCTGTAGCAATTATTCGTAATTACTCCTTCACAAAAGGAGATACTGGAACACATGAATTAATTCGTCCTGAGCATGAAGATCTTTTTAGATGAATTTCTCTAATTTCAGTAAGATTATTACCTAAAGAAGAAAAATTTTATTTGAAAATGCCAATAAGTGCAGAATTACATTGCCACAATTCCTTTTCAAACTTTCATGTTGGTGATGATGAACCTCCATATGACTGTGATATTTCTATACGAGATCAGCTAGAGCGATCATATAATCTAGGATTAGATGCAATTTTTGTAACAAACCACAACACGCTGGATGGATATAATCAATTATTGGAATACAAAAATGATCACGCTAAATTCAAAAACATTGATGTTTTTCCAGCTGAAGAAATTACTACTGATACAGGAGCGCATGTTTTAGCTTATGGCATTCATGATGCAATTTCTCCTGGTCTTTCTTTAGAAGAGATTATTGATGAAGTAAGAAAACAAGATGGTGTTTCATCTGCTCCTCATCCATTTAGTTTGCTTGATGCATTACGCAATGATGCAAAAAAATGTGATATGGTTGAGGTCTTTAACAGTAACAATATTGATATTTTGTCTAATGCACGTGCAACTGAATTTGCTCTAGATAACAATATGACTCAAGTTGCAGGAAGTGACTCTCATGTTTTATCCACTCTTGGTAGATGTGTTAATGTAATTGATTCAGAAAATAATCTTGATGATATTTTACGTGCAATGAAAAAAGGTAAGATTTCGATTTCCCAAACTGGATATGCTTTGCAAAATGAAACTCTTGATCACTTACGATACAAAATCAACAATTCAAAAGAATACATTTTTGATTATATTTCTGAGCATTACCCAAGTACAAAATGGCTTTTTTCATTGTTATTGAAACTCTATGATTCAAATCCAAACAGTCATGCATGGACTTTGTTCTATAAACTTGGAATTTATTTTATGAAGAGAATTTCCCAAAAAATTAATTTTCAAAATCATGATCCAAGTTTCATGAAAGATAGGTATCTTCCAACTATGTTTAAAATGGCGTTATGATCAAAAATGAATCTAATTAACTCAAATAGCTTTTAATATGACAAAACGCTCTTTTTCAATTAGATACTATGTCTGAATCCTCAGAAAAAAAATTAGATGCAACTGGATTGTTTTGTCCAGAACCTGTTTTTAGAACCAAAATTGAAATTGAAAGAATGCAAGTAGGTGAAACGTTAACTGTTTCTGCAGATGATCCTGCTGCTGAAGATGATATTTCTAGATGGGTTACAAGAAATGGTCATGAACTCCTAGACATGTCTAAAGATGGCGATGTTATTACTTTTCAAATTAAAAAGGTGAAATAACCAAAATTATGACCACCGTCACTGATACAGATGTTTTGAGTCGTGTAGGCAATACTCCTCTTGTAAAACTAGACTCTCTTTCACATGATAACACTGATTATTTTGCAAAATTAGAAGGGCACAATCCATTTGGTTCAGTAAAGGACAGAGCTGCATATTGGATGATAAAAGATGGTGAGGAGAGAGGAATTTTAACAAAAGGTAAGAGCATTATCATAGAACCTACATCTGGAAATACTGGAATTGCACTAACTGGAATTGCAAATTTGTGGGGGTACAAAGTTGAGATTGTAATCCCTGAAAAAGCAAGCAATGAAACTAAAGATATTATTCGAAATTTAGGTGCTAAGGTATTTGAGACAAGTGATGATTTATGTCCTAAAGTTGGTGCAGGTACTGATCAAAGTATTGCCCTTGCAACTTCAATTGCATCCTCGAGGCCAGATACGTACTATTCACCTAATCAGTATGCAAACGAAGCAAATTTCAAAGGACACTATGTTGGGACTGGACCTGAAATCTGGAAACAAACTGAAGGCAAAGTAACTCATTTCTTTACTGGTGTAGGTACTGGTGGCACAATAACTGGAATCGGTGCATTCCTTAAAGAAAAAAATCCAAATGTAAAAATTATCGGATGCCAGCCACAACAAAATCACTTAATTCAAGGATGGAGAAACTTTGAGGAATCTGCAAAACCTGATTTGTTTTTGAAGAGAGAAAATGTAGTTGATGATTGGATTTCTGTTGATAACAGTGAGGCATTCTCTGTAGTAAAGGAAGTCTTTGAAAAAGATCAATTATTGATTAGTCCATCTTCTGCAGCAGTTTATGCATGTATGAAAAAATACCCTATCCAAGGAGATGCATGTGTTGTTGGAATCTTTGCTGATGATGGAAGAAAATTCAAGAGTGTTTATGCAAATCAGAATGTAATGTCTGAAGATGATTTTGAAAATTGTCTTAAAGATGCAAAACACATGTCTGAATTAGCATACTAAATTACCCTAGAATGCTTTTCAAATTTCTCTCATAAAAATCTCTAAAAAATGAATTCATATCCCTTTCATGGTTTAGACAATTATTACTCTGTTCTGTAATAGCATTTTTAATTTCTCTGCTCCATTGGCTCTGTTGTTTATCTTTAGAATTAATTATTGATGGATTTTCTTGAATTTTCTTCATAGTACCTATTAACGATAATGATAACTGACGAAATTTGCTTATTTGTAAAAGAAATCTATTTGCTTCTTCTTTGTTAGTGATTTTTACTAATGAAAATATCTGATTGTAATACTCTAAACTTTTTGTGTTGTACTCTTCAAAATTTTTAATTCTTTTTTGCCAATATTCTTTAGAATTTTTTTCTTCTACTTTGTAACTGAATTGAATTTTACTTAATTCTCTGCCTAATTTTGCCAATTTATCACTCTGCTCTTTGATCATTTTTTTGTTATTTTCTGCCTCAGCACTCATGAATATCAGTAAATTCTATTCCAATAAAGAGTTTAGATTTTTGATTTATTCCACGAGTCAAGGGATTCTTTG
This sequence comes from Nitrosopumilus piranensis, assembly GCF_000875775.1. NCBI lineage: Archaea > Thermoproteati > Nitrososphaerota > Nitrososphaeria > Nitrosopumilales > Nitrosopumilaceae > Nitrosopumilus > Nitrosopumilus piranensis. Next base: position 1,265,796 of record NZ_CP010868.1, on the reverse strand, counting down.
GAATACTCTAGTATACATTTTTCACAAAATGAATCCCATTCTCCTATTCCTATTTTTTTGAAATAATCTATTGACCATTTGTATGGTGGTTCTTCTCGATATTGAAACTGCTGAATTGTATAGATGTCTTTTTCAAGAAACTTGTTTAAGCATTTTTTGCATTGTGCATTTTTCATTCTTGTTTGTCTGCACTTTCTGTTAGATATTTGTCAACATCAATTGCTGCCATACATCCAAATCCTGCAGCAGTAATTGCTTGTCTATAACTTCTATCATGAACATCCCCTGCTGCAAATACGCCTTCAACATTTGTGTGTGTTTTGTCTTTTAAAACCACGTAGCCTTCGTCATCCAAATCAATTTGATTTTTGAACAATTTTGTATTTGGGACGTGGCCAATTGCAACAAATAGGCCTCCTACATCTAATGTTGCTTCTTCATTTGTTTTGAGATTTTTTAGAACTGCTTGTTGCATTTTTTCATTACCTTTAATGTCAATGACAGCTGAATCCCAATGAAATTTTATTTTTTCATTATTGAAGGCTCTTTCTTGCATCACTTTACTTGCACGTAATTCATCTCGTCTGTGTACTAGATGTACGGTAGTTGCAAATTTTGTAAGAAATGTTGCCTCTTCAATTGCAGAATCACCTCCGCCCACTACAACTAGTTCTTGATTTCTAAAGAATGGCCCATCACATGTGGCACAATATGATACACCTTTTCCACCAAATGTTTCTTCACCTTCCAATCCTAATTTTCTTGGATTTGCACCTGTGGCGATAATGACTGCACGCCCTTCGTATTCTTCAGATGCTGTCAAAACTTTTAGTGGTTTTCGCCTAAAATCAACATCAACTGCTTCATCATCAATTATTGTAGTTCCCATTCTTTGAGACTGTTTTCTCATTTCAATCATCAAATCTGGCCCCATTATGCCGTTTTCAAACCCTGGATAATTTTCAACCTCTGTTGTATTGACCAATTGTCCACCTGGTAATATTCCTGATAAAATTAATGTGTCATAACCTGCTCTGGAACAATAAATTCCAGCAGTATATCCTGATGGTCCTGCACCAATTATGATAACATCAAATTTTGTTTTCTTTTTGTCTGGCATCTTTGGATTGTCATCATTTGTTTCAAGTACAGTTGCACCTGAATCTGCTGCCATCATAGTAAATCATCTTTTAGTTTCAATAATTTAAGTGAATATCCCTTTTTGACTAATCATCTTTCATTCTCATTAGAATCTGATCACATATTTTTCGCATTTGAGAATCAGATCCAACACTTGAAATTTTAACTATGTCTGTGGTTGTAATCATTCCTGTAATTTGGTCATTTTCTTTTACTGGGAGTTTGTGAATTACTTTTTCTTTCATTATTTCTGATGCCTCCCAAATTGTTTCTTCTGGGCTAATTGTGATTAGTGGTGATGACATCACTTCGCCAATTTCAGTAAATAATGGTCTTCCTTCAGCAGCAACTTTTGTAACAAAATCTCTTTCTGTAACAATGCCTATTGGTTTTGATTGATCTGTGACAACAACACACCCAACACTCATTTTCTTCATCTTTTGTGCTACATCCTGTAATGATGTTGATTTGTCTGCAGTAAGGACGTTTTTACTCATTACTTGACTGACAAATGTATTGTCCATGTTCTATTAGCCTATCCCAATTATATCACTTAAATTCTAAATTATCATAATTGAAAATCAAATCAGATAATCGTTAAATCCTTTTAATGGTAATCTGCTTATTCTAAAACATGGTCATTAAGACAAAGAGAATTTTAGTGCCTCTTGATGGCTCAAAAAACTCTATTCGTGGTTTAGACATGGCCATACATGTTGCAAGACAATCTCAGGGAGTAGTTGTTGCTTTAACTGTAAAATCTGTGCCTGGAATATATGCCATTCATCCTTTGGGATTTTTAGATTTTAACTCTGCAAAGGAAGCAAAAAAAATTCTTGATGCTGCAAAACTAAGGGCTGCAAAAAAAGGAATTAAACTAATTCCTAAAGCAATGTCTGGAGATCCAGGATATGACATTGCACGATTTGTAAATAATAAAAAAAATAAAATTGATTTGGTTGTAATTGGGGCTCGCGGCAGAAGTTCTGCAAAGAAGCTTTTCTTAGGAAGTGTTTCTAACTATGTTTTACACAAATCAAAAAAGCCTGTACTTATTGTAAAATGACCATACGTGCTACAAACTTTAAAAAAATTCTTGTTCCTCTTGATGGTTCTAAATATTCTGAAAAAGCATTGCAACGTGCATGTGAATTAGTTGATGCGTTTGGTTCTAAGATTATTTTGATTTATGTTGTTGAAAAATCTCCTACTATCAACCTACTCGATCGTAAAGAATATCTGTCAATTCTTAGAAAATTTGGGAAAAAAACACTAGAGCGTTCAAACAAGACACTATCTAAAAAAGGAATTATTACAAAATCATTTCTTAAAGAAGGAAATATTGTTTCTGAAATTGAAAAAACCGTAAAATCTGAGAAATGTGATCTGATAATTGTTGGAAATAAAGGCCTTGGTGCAGTTACAAGATTTTTGCTTGGCAGTGTTTCAAATAAACTTGCTCAACATTCTCCATGCTCTTTGTTCATTGTAAAGTAAGTCTAGTTTGCTAAAACACTTACAATATCTGATTTTGTAATAATTCCTACTAATTTTGATTTTTTTACAACCGGCAATCCGCTAATGTTGTGTTTTATCATAAGCGTAATTGCTGCTCTGATTTCTTCATCAGCATCAACTGTAACTGGGTTTGTTGTCATAATGTCTGTTGCATGGAATGGAAAAAGATAACTCATTTGATTTGCGTGCCCTTCTGTTAATCCTTTTTTGAATTTGTACTCTTGTACTTCCTTTGGATCAGCTGATTCTGCAATCCATTGTGGAATTTTTGCAGGAACAAAATCTCTGAATGTGATAATCCCCACTGGCTTTTGATTTCCTTTAATTATCACTCTGGATATTCCATACCTTAGTAACATACTTTCGACATGCAAAATTGGATCACTTGGGGATGCTGTAATCAAATCTTTTTTCATCACTTGAGATATTTTGAGTGATTCAGAACCTTTTGTTAGAAATATTTTAACTAGATCTGTTTTTGTTATAATTCCACCAAGTGTTTTGTCATCATTTAGAATAATTACCACACTTATTCTGTGCTTTTTCATAATCTGTGCGCATTCTTTAACTGTATTTTCTCTGGTAAGTGTGAATAATTTTTTTGGTATGAAATTTTTTGCTTTTACTGATTTTATTGGATTATTGCCTAATTCATAAATTTTTTTTGCAATGTCTTTTTCAGTAATTACTGCTATTGGATTTTTTTTGTCAACTACAACTATTCTCTTTACTTTGTTTTTTAGAAGTGACTCTCTTACTTTTACAAGGGTTGCATTTGGTCCAACTGTAATTGGTTTTGTTAGTAATTTTGTTAATTTCGAGTCTTTTAGATTCATGTGATTATTATTCTAATATTCATTAAATATGTCATTCTTAATACCATGCATGAAAATCACGACTAGTAATTACTAAAAGAGTTTTTAATTGTAATTTCAAGAGTTTATCTATGTCTGAAAAAATTCCATTATACATAATTGGTTTATCTAAAGATGAACCTGCCAGCGAAATTTTAATGTCTAAGTTTGGTGATGCGTTAGAGAAAGTTCAACAGGTATTGTCTGATATAATTGAGGCTAAAATTTCTGTAAAATCTCAAAATCCTGAAGGTTCTAGAACTCATTATGATGTTACTGCTACTGTAAAAACCTCAAAAAGACAACTAGTCTATACTGAATCTGGATGGGATATTCTAAAAATTTGTGATCAGTTAATTAAAAAATTAGAGAGAGAAATGCCAAAACATGATGATAATCGTCAAAGAGAAAGTATTCGTAAGAGGAAGGATTAACCATGTTTCAGAATATTTTAGTTCCATTTGATCTGTCTGCACAATCTACTAGGGCCTTTAAGGCTGCAGTAGACGTTGCAAAAAAATATCGATCAAAACTTACTCTTCTGACCTGCCTTGAGGGTGATGCATGGCATCACAAGTTCTATGATGCAAGAGCTGATTCTGAATTAATTAAAAAACAAAAAAAGGTTTCACAACAACATCTTGAAAAATTAGAGGCAATTGCTAAAAAAAATAATGTCTCTGTTAAATCTCACATATTGACATCAAAATCAGTTGTAAATGATATTGTGGTATTTGCAAAATCTAGAAAGCATGATCTAATTGTAATTGGGTCTCATAGTAGAACTGGTTTTGATAAGGCTATTTTGGGAAGTGTTGCAAACGGCGTTTCTCAAAAAGCAAAGTGTCCGGTTCTTATAGTAAAATAGTCCTGGTGATATTATTGATCTCAATAGTTGGTAGTGGTAGAGTTGGCGCATCAACTGCATTTCTTTGTGTTTCAAATGGATTAGATGACGTGCTACTTGTAAATCGATCAAAAGAAAAAGCCCTTGGCGAGGCATTAGACATTGCAAGTGCAATACCTGCACATTCTAAATTTTCTATTCGAGGAACTGATGACTATTCTGAATTGGTTGGCTCTGATATTGTTGTAATAACTGCAAGTGTTGAAGTTTATACCAAGGACAGAACTGAAAACATGGATTTGCAAGTCAAAATGATAAAAGATATTGCAAATAAAATCAAACAATACTGTCCTTCTGCCATAGTTTTGATTGTTTCAAATCCTCTTGATGTCCTAACTTACTTTTTTCAAAAACAAAGTGGTTTTTCCAGATTTAGAGTGATTGGTATTGCTTCTAGTCTTGATACTAGCAGATTTCGTTATTACATTTCTGAGACACTATCTGTCCCACAGTCCTCAATTTCTAACGCTCTTGTTTTAGGGGAGCATGGTGATTCTATGGTTCCTGTTTTTTCAGGCGTATCTGTTGGTGGTAACCCTCTTTTTTCAATGATTGACAGAAGGGACACAATCACTGAAAATGTACGAAATTATTGGAAGACATTGAGAAATTTTAAGAGCAGATCTCAATTTGGCATTGCTAAAAACACATTTGATGTAATTGATGCAATTTTAGGTAAAAAAGAGATTGCCCTACCTGCATCCGTTGTTCTTGAGGGAGAATATGGAGAAAATGATGTTGCAATGGGTGTGCCCGTAAAAATTAATCAAAATGGTGTATCTGAGATACAAAAAGTAAAACTTGATGACACAGAGTCATCCTCTTTGAAAAAATCATCTGAAATAATTCGTAATTACATAAAATCTATTCATCAATGATTTACTATATTCTGTAACTTTTGTTGATGCTTGTTGCAGAGTTTTCTATTTTTTAATTGTGAATAAATAAGATCTTTTTGCCAATGTGCATTGTATAGCCTACACTTCTTATCATCACAAAATACTTCTCCTGTTTCATAATACATGATTGTCTGTAGGAGATAACCTTTAACAACTTCTGATATTCTTGAATCATTGTATTCTAAAAATTCGCCTTTGTATTTTTCCTTGATTTCATTTTCTTTTTTTAAATTTGTCATCAAGTCTAGATAGTATTGCTTTGGTTTAGCAGGTGCCTCTATTATCCCTGTAGTTGATATGATTGTAGGATTTGATCCAATCAGTGCCCTTGCATGATATCTGTAATCACTTTTATCAAAAGTACATGTAAGTTTGTTTGTAAAAATTATGTGCAGTATTTCTTGATTGCTTTCATTTGGTGAAATGAATTTTTCAATTATTTTTTGAAATTCAAATCCATCATAAAGAACTCTTTCCTCATTTTGTGAGTTATCTGTATTACTTTCTTCCATTTGTATTTCTTGGACTGTTGGATTGTGTTTTTCAAATGGTTTTTTTAATTCAAAAATTCGAGTTGTTGCAATTTTTTGGAAAATTTCTCCATTTGTATTTTCAAAGAAATTTGGTCTAATTTCCACATTGACATGAAAGGTTTTGCTGATGAATTCTTTTACCTCATTAATTTTAATTTCAGGTACAGTTGGTTCATCATAAATGATAATTTTTTTAATGTTCAACATGTACAAAATAACATGATTGCATATCTTTCTAACGTTAATTTTTTTAAAATTAGATAGTTTTTACGTATGATTTTTCTAATGTCTTGTAACCCTACACTGTTTTTGAATATCTGCCATGATTTTTAGCAACTACTTTAATAATTTGAGAGAAGTTATTTTGAATAATGGTATTACTTGAGGAACTACGTGTTTGCAAGAACTGTGGTAATGTTTTTTCTAAAAAAGCAGGTGTTACAAATATTTCAGAATGCCCCCAATGCAAAGGTACAAGCTTTGAAGAAATAGAAAATACGGATGTATTATCTCAAGAATAACACTGATAATTACTAATAGGGTGCACGCAAAAAATGAAATTTAATCTTAGACGCTTTGGGATGGGTTTAGGACCTTTACTGTTTTTTCTAATTTTATTCATGCCCACTCCTGATGGTATGTCTGAAAATGCAAAATCTGTTCTTGCTATTTCTGTCTGGATGATTGTTTGGTGGATCACAGAAGCAATCCCTGTTTATGCAACCGCACTTCTTCCTATAGGATTGATTCCTGTACTAGGTGTTTTACCTGTGAAACAAGTTGCAGCTGAATATATGCATCCAATAATTGTATTGCTTCTTGGAATGTTTATGATAGCACTAGCTATCGAAAAATCTGGCTTACATAGGAAGATTGCTTTTGAATTAATTTCTGTGTTTGGATATTCTCCCAAGAGAATTCTTTGGGGTTTTATGATAACAACTGCTTTGTTATCTACTGTTGTTATGAGTACTACAGTGGTTTTGATATTGCTTCCAGTAGCAGGCATTATTTTGACAGCACTAACAAAAACTAATTTCATTACAACAAAATTTAAAATTATTTTCATGTTGTCTATATCTTATGCTTCATCAATTGGTAGTGTTGCAACTTTAATTGGTGCTCCTCCAAACCTACTTTATGCTGCAACTGTGATGGAGATGTTTGCACATAAAGTGACATTTGCAGAATGGTCTCTGTTTGGAGCTCCATTAGCATTTTCTATGCTAATAATTTGTGGATTTTATATGAGTAGACAAATTGGGAAATCTAACTTTGAAACCACATCTGAAATTAAAAACACTTTGTTACTTGAAAAATCACAAATTGGAAAAATAACCCTGGAACAAAAAACAGTTCTGGTAGTACTGTTGGTGGTGTTGGTGCTAATGTTTACTATTCCGTTATGGCAACCAGATAATTCTTTTATTACAAATTCAGTAATTGCTATTTTGGGAGGTATCTCTCTTTTTGTTTTACCAAAAACCCGTTCTGAAAGTTTAATGAATTGGGCTGGTATTGAAAGACTTCCTTATGGATTGTTGTTTTTGTTAGGAGGGGGATTTGCATTATCATTAGCATTTGTAGATTCTGGTTTGGCAAACTGGATTGCACAATATTTTGCATTTGTTGGGAATTATCCATTTGAGTTTGTGATTGTCATTTTAGTAGCAATGATCATGTTTCTAACCAATGTGAAATCAAATACTGCTACTGCAGCAATATTCATTCCGATAGTAGGAACCATGGCATTACTTAACGGGTGGACTCCATTACCAATTTTATTTGCCATAACTGTTGCCACATCGTTTGCATTTTTACTTCCAATGGGCACTCCCCCTAATGCTTTAATTTATGAAAAAGCACAGATTCCAATTAAAGCAATGGTAAAACATGGTCTCGTGCTTAATGCTATGGCTATTGGATTGATTTCTGCCTTTACAATATTTATTTCGACAAAATTTCTTTTTTGATAAATGTCTTTATAGTTTATTTACTAATTCAATGAGAATTCGACATGTACAAAACAATTCTAGTACCTCATGGGGGAACTCCAGCTGGAGATCTTGCACTCAAACATGCAATACATGCCGCAAAGGAATCATCTTCTAAAATTATCCTTTTACATGTAATTGAAGAAATTCAACACCCTGCCACATTTGCTTTATCTGAATCAGAACGAGAAAAAATGTTAAACAGTATACAAGAAGCTAATGAATCAATCCGTCAAGAAATGGTAAAAGAGATGGAACAAAGAAGTCAGGAATGCAAAGATGAAAACATAAATGTTCAAGTTAAAGTCGAAATGGGAAATGCTGCAGAAAAAATTCTAAATATTGTGCAGAATGAAAATGTAGATCTAGTTGTTATGGCAAAACGTAGGAAGTTAAAGGGAGTCAAGAAACTGCTTTCTTTGGGTAGTGTATCTCGAAAAGTAGTTGAAAACGTATCTTGCCCTGTAACTTTGATTGATGTTGAAAAAATTTAATCAAATCAATGTAATGCTATTTTACAAAATTTAAGGTAGCAATTAGAAATTATATGTTCTTTTTAATTTTTGAATACACAAAAATCCCAATGGCTGCAAAACCTATCACAATTATGGCCAATCCTATCAACCACTCTTGTGAAAACCAATCAAAATTAGTTACAATCACAATGCCAATCAAAATTGTTATGGCAACTCCTAATGAAAAAATTAGGATATTTTTATTCATCTCTTATGTTTTTCAGATGCTGATAAGTAGTTATGGATTCTAATTGATATCTGTGCAAGTCTTTCTTAGATTTTTGCAAGAATTTTCTTCTTTTTTGAATTAAATTCTTTTTGAGTAATTATTTTCTTTTGTTTTAATTCTGCAAGTTTTGTTAAAAGTTCAAGATCCCTTTCTCCAGGATATTTTTCTCTGATGAACATGCCTGTAACAAATTTTTTAAATTTGTTTATGGGGCCTCTTGACTCTTTTAATCCATCTTTAGTAGCGTTTTGAATAATTTTAGATGTTGTTTTTGTAGAATTTTTTAGTTTATTCCAGTACTCTGATGTTGATACCTTGTCTGGAATACTGGTAATTTTCTCATTCAAATCTTTTAGTCTAGCCCGTTTTTCTTTAATCACAAAATCTTTTGCTATTGTGGCATTTGTTTTAAATGACTCTTGAAAATCTGATATATCTTGATTAATTTTTTGAGATGATGGCAACATGGGACCGATTTGTGTATTAATTATTGCTTTTTGATTTCTCATTTGTTTCATGAGTGACCGTAGATCAATTATGGATATAATCCATAAGTAAGATGATCTAATCCAGACTTAAATCAACTCTAATCTGTTTTAATAATAACAAATGACATAATTGATTAGTGAATTCGTGATAAGACAGCTACCTTATACATGCGATGTAGGTCTGCCTTCACTGAATTCACAATAAAAATAATGTTCTAAACGTAAGTAATAATCTAATTCAAAATCATTCTATTATTTTTTGGAAATCTTATTTTGAGTGTTGGATATTTTAGGCTTGATTGTTTTAACTTTGCTTTTCAAATGAGTTTTTTCATGTTTACGTACCTCATCAAATGTGTATGATGTTCCAATCCAATGAAAATCACATTCCTTACATTTGTACTTCATTTTGTAGAACTCCTTTTACAAAAACTTGTAATTTGAATTGCTTGATATCTATGTGATATTTGTTATTGGGTTCATTGACACTTGACATCAATTTGAAACCTTTCTTTTGTGACTCTTTTCATGGAGAAGTAATTTCTGAAAATTATCTTCTGATGCATCCCAAGTAAAATTGCAATGTTTGCAATGATATGTCATTTATTTTCCTGCATCCTTGGATTTCTTATTCTTGGATTCTTCAAATGCATTTACATCTTTTACTGCTTTGATTTTGGAAGAACCAAATCGTAATTTTTCAATAATTTTTTTAAACATACTATGTGTAGTTTTCCCTTGATATATACCGGCGTAATTCTTACACTTTTTGATTAGAAAATATACCGTCTATGTCTCGTTTCCTAAATACTAGTATGCCATACAATAGTATGAACTGTCATAAAAAAAGTGAAGCCCATGTTTGGAGATATTCTAAACATAACAAAATTCGTAGGTGTCTAAAATGCAAATCCAGAATTCCAATTACGGAAAAGGAATATCATCTCAAATGGGGCATGCATGAAAACATTACAAAGTAGATTTTGATTTGTAATTACATCGCATTTTTTTCAAGTTAATTAAAGATTAGTAACAAACGAATTGCTTTATCTTTCTAGCTCTTTGATTTTTTCAGCTGCAATTTCAGCTGCTCTTTTTCCAGAATACAACATTGAACCAAATGTAGGTCCCATTCTTGCCAAACCATGAGTTTCAGTAACTGACATTCCAGCTGCAATAAGTCCTGGATATATTTCCCCTGTCTTGTGAACTACATGTTCTTCTCCATCGTTTACAAACATTGGTTCCATTCCCTTCCATTCTGCAAGACCTCTGTCTACTAGTCTTTTTACTGCAACAGAATCATGACCTGAAGCATCAATGATTACTTTGGCTTCAAATGCAACTGGATCAACACATGTAATGTTGCGTGGTAATGCTGAAACTGGCATCCAATTTACAACAATTCCTGCAACTCTTCCGTTCTTTAGAACTAAATCATCAAACTTTGTTAGTTGTAAGAATTTTACTCCTGCATCACATGCGCCTGCAATTAATTTTGATACTGCATGTGGTCCTGGTGTCAAATACAATCCTTCCTTTACTTTTTTGTATGGAATCCCCAATTCATCCCAAATTTTTTGTGCAGGTTCTCTTACAGTAACTGGATTCATCATATATCCTCCTAGCCAATATCCTCCGCCTAGGTAGTTGTTTTGTTCAATAACTAAAACCTTGAAACCCAAGTTTGATAGTTCTCTGCTTGCAGTAAGACCGGCAGGACCTGCACCAATAATGATAACGTCAGACTCTGCTCTGTCAATTAAAACCTCATGAAATTCATTTGCAATAGCTTGAGTAATTTCGACTTCGCGAACATCAGTAAATATTTTTGTTGATTGTTCTGCTACTGTAGCTTCTTGCATGAAAAAATTGTTACCTAGAACCCATTAATACTTTCCCACGCACATCAAAAATTAGGATCAACTAATTATTCTATATTGGTAAAATAACTATTCAAAAAATATAGGAAATATTGTGTCGTCCATGAAAGTTTAAGCCCTAAAACCTCCATTTCTCAAAAATTTATATCACAACACAAAGGAATTTCCTTGTATTGACAATATCTGATCTTAAACAATCTGCAGCTGATTCTCCCAAGCCTAAAATTAATTGGGCAAGAATGGAAGAGGCAGATAATTTTGCAAAAACTGTAAAACTGTTCCGTCAGGGAAAATATGACGAAGATAGTTTTAGACGATTTAGACTTCAACATGGTGCATATGGTACTAGAATGACTGGCGACTATGCAATGGTTAGAATTAAACTTCCTGCAGGTGAAATTTATCCTCATCAATTTGAAAAGATCTCTCAACTCAGCGAACAATATTCCATTGGAAGTGCTCACTTTTCAACAAGAGAAAACATTCAACTACATTGGGTAATTCTTGAAGATGTTTCAGAAATCTTTAGAGGATTAGCTGATGTTGGATTAACTTCAAGGGAAGCATGTGGAAATAGTGTTCGAAATGTAATGTGTAGTCCAATGTCTGGTGTTTGTTCTGATGAAGAATTTGATTCTACACCATATGCACTTGCTACTGCAAAATTCTTTTTGAGAAATCCAATGGCTCAAAACCTTCCTCGTAAATTCAAATTCAATTTCACATGTTGTGAGAAACATGGAATGGTAAGGATGGTAGATGTTGGATTAATTCCTCAAATCAAAGAAATAGATGGAACTCCTCAAAGGGGATTCAAAATTTTCCTTGGTGGCGGATTGGGAAATAGATCATTTGTTGGACATCAATTAGAAGACTTTACTCCCGAAGAAGATTTACTTTACACATCAATTGCTGTATTGAGAATATTTGATAGATTAGGGGATAGAAAAAATCTTGCAAGAAATAGAATGCGTTATCTTGTAAATGATATGGGTTGGGAGAAATTCCAGAACCTTGTCTTAAAAGAGAGAGCTGTTGTAAAAGCTACACAATCTATAGTTACGCAACTTGATTTAGACCACACTCCTGATGAAATTAAACGACCAATTCGAATTAGTGATGAGAGTGGAAGTGGAACACCTGATGGTTATGCGAGATGGCTAAAAACAAACACTGAAAAACAAAAACAAACTGATTATCGCACAGTCTTTATCACTCTTGAAGCAGGAGATATCACTTCTAATCAACTAAAAGCACTAGCTGATATTATTCGCGACTTTTCTTCTGAAGGCAAAGCACGTGCAGGCTTTGTTCAAAATGTTGCATTACGTTATGTCCATGAAGATGATTTACCACGTTTGTATTCTAAACTCCTTGAGATTGGATTGGCAAAATCTGGTGCCCTTACCATGACTGCTCCTATTGGATGCTCTGGTACTACATCTTGTAATCTTGCATTAACCAATTCACATAGACTAGCAAAAGAAATCCAAAGAAAATTCTTGGAATTAAAACTTGATGAAGATGATGATCTTCGTGATTCCTCTATCAAAATTAGTGGCTGTCCAAATTCTTGTGGTCAACATGGGATTGCAACAATTGGATTCTTTGGTGGAGGTGCACGTCTTGGAAAAGACATGTATGCAAACTACCAGATGTTGATTGGTGGTCGTTCTGATGGAGATACAATGTTAGGACAAATTTGTCACAGAGTTCCTGCAAAAAGAGTAATCCCAGTAATTTTGAAGATTATTGAACTGTTCAAAGAAAATAAAAAATCTGATGATACTCTCAAATCTTGGATTCATAGAATTGTAAATAATAGTGAGGACTCACAAATCAAATCCATAAATGACATTAGAAAAGCAATTGAACCACTAACAACTCCTCCAACAAAAGATGAGGATCCTGATTTCTATCTTGATTATGGCAGCGATACTAGTTACCATACTAAAACTGGAAAGGGTGAATGCGCTGCTTGACAGAATCTGGTAAAATAACAACCGACGTAGATTCTTTACGTTCTGAGATTAGAGATAAGAGCGTTCGAGTAATTGATGTGAGACGAGAAGATGATTACAAAAAAGATCATATCTCTACTGCTGTAAATTTACCCTTGGCAAATCTATTGTCTGATGACAGCCCTGATCGTGTTTTAAAATTAGTAAATTCAATGGGAATTGATGATGAGACTCGTGTTGTAGTTTATGATGATACATTTGGTGCTCTAGCATCAAGAGTTGCTTGGACATTAGAATATCTTGGACATGCAGATGTTAGTCTTCTTGAAACAACTTATAGTAATTGGAAGTCTCTTGGATTGGAAAGTGATTCTCAGACTCCTGACGTACAAAGTAAGGGACACTCTTTGAAATTACAGCCTGATATTTTGGCCACCTCTGATTATCTAGAGACTGCAAAACAAAGAGATGATGTGATTCTAATTGATAATAGAGAGCGTCTAAATTTCCTTGAGCAACATATTCCTGGGGCAATTAGCCTTCCATACAGAACCCTTGCATCAGATGATAAAATTTTACGACCAAAAGATGACATGAAGCGCTTGCTTGATAATCGTGGCGTGACTGGGAATTCTGAAATTATTACGTACTGTGGAAGTGTGGGAACTCTTTCTGGATTGGCCTATTATGCACTAAAAACTGCTGGACTGCCAAATGCCAAACTGTATGTTCGCTCTTTTAAGGAATGGAAGAATCTTCAAAAACCTACTGCAAAACAAGAAGATGCAAATTACTGGGATTTGTCTGCTGAATAATTAAGAAATTTCGTTTCTAAGTTTTTTTGTGATTGTAACTTCGACATTACCAAATAACATTAACATCTTTTCTTTGTTTTCAGCAATGTAATCATCGCCTCTATCTTTTAGTCTTATTTTCCACAATCTTATTTCTCTGTGTTCATCAAAGAAATTTTCAATCATCTGTTCTCCTGATTTTTTAGGGTCTACAAACTCATCAAATATCTCAATTGCTTTTTCTGCATTCTCTTCCTCAATTGCTTCTCTTGCATCTTGAATTGCTTGGCTTAGTTCTTTGAGATTCTTTACTGGTTTTGGTAATCTCTTTCTTGTAATTCCAAACAAACCTTTCTTTTCTTTACCCATTTTTTCTGCAACATTTGGTGCAAGATCATATATTGGAATTTTACTTAGACCATCTCTTTTTTCATTTTGAACAATCAATCCTTTTTCTAATAATTTTCTTAATGCAGTTTCTGCATCTTTTTTATCTAGAAATGTTGTCCATACAATTGAACCCAATGTGTGGTATCCTTGTCTAATTGATTCTAAAACTACAACTTCTTGAATTCTTTTGAATCCCTCTTCGATTCTAACATTAACAAAATCTTTGTCTCTAATTGATTTTCTTGCATTCTTTACATCAATTTCAATTGAGCGCTTTAATGCTTCTAGTGATTCTGGAACTTGATTTAGTAATGATAAGAAACATGCTTTGTTGTACCATGCCATTCCATATGTTGGGTCAGTCTCAATTGCCTTTTCAACTGAATCCAAAGCTTTTGAATAATTTTTTTGTTCATAATGAACCAATCCCTTAAGATTCCAAGCTTCTGGATTTGTTACATCAATATCTAAAATTCTATCATATACCTTTAATGCTTCATTATGATCATCAATGTGAAATCTTGCATATCCTAATTTTAGCAATGTCTCTACATTGTCCGGATCTATTCTCAGGGCCTGCTCAAAGACTACGATGGCCTCTTCGAGTTTTTCATCTGCCATCAAGTTGACCCCTTTCTTGAACAGTTTCTTGCGATTATAGTCAACATCGACTAGTGCGGTCTCTTCTTTCTTTTTTTCTAAACTAGTCTCATCTTCTTTTTCCTCTGATTTTTTTCCGAATGGTTTCTTCACTAGCTCAAAATGCCTCATTATCTAGATAAATACTATCCTCCGCGAGCCTGAAAATAATTTGATTTAGAATCAATTTATGCGATCTAAATACAGAAATACTTGAAGTATAAACAAACGATTGTGTCATCTCAGTCTAAATTAGAAATCCAAGGCCAGGCACCATTCAAGCAATCAGGTGTATATGAGACTCAAATCTCAATTACTGGAAGTAGACCTACTGATGAACAAATAAAGTCAAAACAGTTTACTTCTCTTTGGCGTGGTAATTTTCATCTTAGAGTAAAAGATGGAGTATTCTCTGAAACAATTGGCACCCCTGAAAACCCAATTCCTTCTTCTGTATTAGAATTAGATACAATATGGATAGTTGTAACTGATCTATTTTCATCATTGTATTCTGTTTTTGATGTTCCTTTATCAAAATCAAAATCAACCACATCTACTCAAACATCTACTGAAACTAAAACAATTTCTGAAATTCCTAAACAAAAACGTTCTACTAAAACAAGTTCTAGTGTAACCGGTCCACCCGGTGACAAAGGTGCCACTGGTCCTCAAGGTCCACCAGGTGACAAAGGTCCCCCAGGTCCACCTGGACAAATAGGTCCACCAGGTGACAAAGGACCTGAAGGTCCTCAAGGTCCACCAGGTGACAAAGGACCTACTGGTGACAAAGGTCCCCCAGGTGACAAAGGAATTTCAGGTGATAAAGGACTAACTGGAGAAAAAGGAATTACTGGTGATAAAGGTGATAAAGGTGACAAAGGTGTACCTGGTCCACCCGGTGACAAAGGTGACAAAGGCCCAACAGGACCAATTGGTGATAAAGGTCCTACTGGATTAAAAGGACCTACTGGTGATAAAGGAGAAAAAGGTCCAACAGGTCCACCTGGCGATAAAGGTTTATCTGGATTAAGAGGTTCTCCAGGAGAAAAAGGTGACAAAGGTCCCCAAGGTCCTCCCGGAGAAAAAGGATTAACTGGACCAATTGGAACACCCGGAGAAAAAGGTCCAACAGGGCAAACAGGTGTTCAAGGTGAAAAAGGAATTCAAGGACCGCCAGGACCAATTGGAGAAAAAGGTCCAATAGGTCCCGCAGGAGAAAAAGGTCCGTTTGGTCCTCCAGGTCCGCTTGGTGATAAAGGATTAACTGGTCCTACGGGTCCACCCGGTGACAAAGGCCCGGTAGGTCCTCCAGGACCAATTGGAGAAAAAGGTGTTAGAGGAACTGAAGGACCAATTGGAGAAAAAGGTCCACAAGGTCCACAAGGTCCAGCTGGCGCAAAAGGTCTTACAGGAGTTCCTGGTCCTCAGGGAGAAAAAGGAGAAAAAGGTTCACAGGGACCCACAGGAGAAAAAGGATTAACTGGTCCTACGGGTCCACCCGGTGACAAAGGCCCGGTAGGTCCACAAGGTTCTCAAGGTGAACGTGGTCCAACAGGTCCATCGGGAGAAAAAGGTCCACAAGGCCCACAAGGAATTCAAGGTCCTCAAGGTGAACGTGGCCCAACAGGTCCGATTGGTTCTATTGGAGAACAAGGTCCACGTGGAGAACAAGGCCCGGTAGGTCCCCCAGGTCCAAGAGGTCCTCCCGGTCCACCAGGAGAAAAAGGTCCTGCAGGTGGAATGTCTTCTGAACAAAAAGCATTATTCAAAGAATTATTGGAAATATTAACTGAGAAAAATGTAATTTCCACTGAAGACCAAATCAAACTAATGAGTTATCTTTACTAATTTTTAGAAATATTTTTTTAAAATATTTTTCATTTTTGTACAGTTCTCACTAATCGCTGTTAGAAAAATGGAAAACAATTCGTCTTTGTGACGATTGTTAATTTACTGACGAGATTATCGTCTTCTCTTTGGAGCTGCTTTTCTCTTTGGAGCTGCTTTTCTCTTTGGAGCTGCTTTTCTCTTTGGAGCTGCTTTTCTCTTTGGAGCTGCTTTTCTCTTTGGAGCTGCTTTTCTCTTTGGAGCTGCTTTTCTCTTTGGAGCTGCTTTTCTCTTTGGAGCTGCTTTTCTCTTTGGAGCTGCTTTTCTCTTTGGAGCTGCTTTTCTCTTTGGAGCTGCTTTTCTCTTTGGAGCTGCTTTTCGTTTAGCTGCCATGTTGGATCGACATTTTCATTGTTTTTCAGTGGTTAAACTAAAGAAATTTACACAAATTGATTACAAATTGTCAAGTAATTTTTTTGTAAAAAATTTTTTCATGATCGTAAAATTTTCAGTAAACACCTTCAGCTGATGGTCTTCTACCTTGCAACCAACTAGTTTTTCCACAAATTGTGCATTTGTACTTCCGTCTGCGCTTGTATGTTGCCATTTCTGGAAGAAAAACTAGTTCTTGTTTTGTTTTTGTCATGCAAAATTTGCACCATCGATGTTCAAATTCTTGATCCATATTGCACTTTCTTTTTGATTATGTTCCAC
This sequence comes from Nitrosopumilus piranensis, assembly GCF_000875775.1. Taxonomy (NCBI): domain Archaea; kingdom Thermoproteati; phylum Nitrososphaerota; class Nitrososphaeria; order Nitrosopumilales; family Nitrosopumilaceae; genus Nitrosopumilus; species Nitrosopumilus piranensis. The sequence goes on along the minus strand of NZ_CP010868.1, from coordinate 1,248,511 downwards.
GAGTTTTGATAATTGTTAATACATCTTCATCTTGTAAAATATGATTTAATCCTACTCTCTGTCCTCCAAACTTTACACTTTTACCCCACACCAATCCGTATCTGAACTCCCTTTTCATTCTTCTATGCAACTTGTTACAAATATCTTCAACTGAATCTCCTTCTCTTGCAATTAATGGTTCTTTGAAATCTGTCTCGCCACCCTTTGGACGCATGTATATTCTAATGAATTTTAATTTCTCGTAAATTTTCTCCTTTAGTAATTCTATGTTTATGTCTGAATTTGCAGACACTTCAATTACATCTGATTTTATTTTTGTTTTCAAGTCCTTCAAAAACTTCTTGTCAACTAGATCGATTTTATTTAAAATTGTAAGTGCTTTTGAATAACTAATATTTCCTGCAATGTGATCTGCCAATTGCTCAGATGTTATGTCTTCTCTGACAACAACACGGGCGCTAACAATTCCATAAAGATGTAAAATGTCTTTTAGATGTTTTTCTGTAATTTTTGTAAGTTTAACTTGTTGGGCAATTGCAATTCCTCCCATCGATGCCTTCTCAATTGTTATGTTTGGAGGAAGTTGGTTTAATCTAATTCCAATGTTTCCTAATTCATTAATTAGTACATCTTCGTGATATGGCTGAAAGACATCTAGAACTAGTAAGACAAGATCTGCAGTTCTTGCCACTGAGAGGATTCTCTTTCCAAGTCCCTTACCTGTTGATGCTCCTTTTATGATTCCTGGAAGATCTAGTACTTGGATTTTTGCTCCTCTATACTCCATCATTCCTGGAACCACTGTTAGTGTTGTAAATTGAAATGCCCCGACAGCTGATTTTGCTCCAGTTAATTTGTTAAGTAGTGTAGATTTTCCAACACTTGGCAATCCAATAAACACCACTGTTGCATCCCCTGTTCGTCTAACATCAAATCCATCTGACTTCATTCCAGATTTTTTTGCAACACTTTCTTCTTGCTCTCGCTTGAGTTTTGCAATCTTTGCTTTTAGTAATCCTAGATGGTGCTCTGTTGCTTTGTTGATCTGCGTTTTTGCCATTTCATCTTGAATGGCTTTAATTTTTTCAGGAATTCCCAATACTATTCACCTCTTGCTATTTTCTTTTCAAATAAAACCGTATTATTTTTTTTAATTTTCTTTATTCTGCTTATTGGTATGGTTTGCAAGTTGTCTGACTGAATTAAAAATTCTGGCAATGTGGTTTCAACAGTTTTTTCAAAATTTCTATAGAAAATTTTGTATGATTTTGATTCATCTGCAAATTTTGCTTTACTGAAAATCTCCTCTATTGCTCCTTTTTTTACCACATTTCCACTAAAATCACTGCATTAATGAACAATACGCATTTCTTTTTTGCTATGTGTGAAACAAAATTTTTTGATATCTTGTTTCATGCGTAGCAAATATTATTCAGTACAAAAAATCATTGATGTGATAAAAAGAACTTTTGCAGTAGACATTGATGGAACTATAACTGAAAATGGAGGTGGTAGGATTCACTTAGATGCCCTAGATGCATTAAGACGTCTTACCAACATGGGTCATGATGTAATTTTTGTTACCGGACGATCGTCTGTTGAAGGGTTTTTGCTCTCAGTTTTTGGTGGAATGACCAAAGTTGCTGTGGGTGAAAATGGTGGATGTATCACTCTTGATTCAAACGATCACGTTTTGCTGGGCAATATTGATGAGTGCAAAAATGCACTAGATGTTCTAAAAAATAATTTAGATAATGTAGAAGAAAAATACGTTTTTCCTAGAATGACTGAAGTCGTTTTACAAAGGACATTTGATCTAGATCTGGCTAGGGATATACTATCTGAACATAATCTGGATGTAAAATTGTCTGATAGTCAGTATGCCTACCACATCAACTCTTCTGGAATTGACAAGGGTACTGGATTTCAAGAAATTATGAAAAGATTCGCCATCTCCAAAGACGATGTCATTGCAATTGGTGATAGTGCAACTGACGTTCCATTGTTCAAGGTAGCAAAAACAAGTGTTGCTTTGGGTAATGCGTCAGATGATGTCAAATCTGAGGCCACAATTACTGTATCTGCACATGCTGGCGATGGTGTCCTTGAAGCATTAGATAAATTAGCACCTAGATTATCTGAAATATAGTTATGACTTTCAAATCTATAATTGATGAAGTTGAAAATAATCTTAACAAGATTTTAGATGACTTTTCAATTGATGATGTAAAATTTTCTGTAGAACCTGCAAAACCTGGATTTGGTGATGTCAGTTCTAATGTCTCTTTCTTACTTGCAAAACAACTCAAGAAAAGTCCAAAAGAAATTTCTCAAATGCTGTCTGAAAAATATTCTCAATGTACTAGTACATTAGTTTCAAAATCTGAATCTCATCCCTCTGGATATCTGAATTTTTATGCTGATTGGGAAAAATTAAACCAACTAATTTTATCTGAATCTCATCTTCCAGAATTTGGTGATGTAAATATTGGAAAAAACTCTACAATTGTAGTTGAACATACAAGTGTCAATCCCAACAAAGCATTACACATTGGCCATATACGCAATATCATAATTGGTGATACTGTATCTAGAATTTTGAAAAAAGCAAACTACAAAGTTAATGTTCTAAATTATGTTGATGACTCTGGACTTCAAGTTGCTGACATTATTGTTGGTTTCAAACATTTTGGGTTTGATATAGAACCTCCAAACGGAAAGAAGTTTGATCATTATTGTGGGGATGATGTTTATGTAAAGACCACTGAAAAATATGACCAAGATCCTAGTCTTGAAGAAATTAGAAAAAACATTCTCAAAGAGTTAGAAGATGGAGATTCTGAGACTGCACAGTTTGCAGATAAGATCACTCGTCGTGTGTTGTCAAACCAGCTTGAAACCTGCTGGAATCTTGCGGTATACTATGACTGTCTGAATTTTGAGTCACAAATAATCCGTTCAGGATTGTGGAATGGTATCTTTGAGAAATTACAGAAGATGAACCTAATAGAATTTGAAAATGGGGGGAAAAATGCTGGATGCTGGGTTATTCGCGGTAAAGGTAAGGAAGAAGATAAAGTGATTGTTAGAAGTAATGGTACTGCAACCTATATTGCAAAAGATATTCCATATGCTGCCTGGAAATTGGGATTACTTGATGATCCATTCAATTATGAAAAATATGAGAAAGCGCAACCAAATTTCCGTATTTTGTGGCAAACCACATTATATGGCAGTGATTCAAAACCTCAAAACTTTTCTGGTGACAAAGTAATTACGGTAATTGATTCAAGACAGGCAAGATTACAAAAAATCATCACATCTCTTATGGGAAAATTCAAATCAGTTCCTGATGCATATGTTCATCTTGGCTATGAATCAGTTACATTGAGTTCTGACACTGCCAAAGTTCTTGGTTTGGAGACTGACGGAAAGCAAACACAAATGTCTGGTAGAAAAGGACTGTATGTTAATGCAGATTCTGTTTATGATCTATTAAAAGAAAAAACAATTGAAGAGACAAAAAAGAGACATCCTGAAATGGATGATGTTGAAATTAATTCGATTGCCCATTCGGTATCTGTTGCAACATTACGTTACGAAATGATAAAACAAGATTTAGACAAAATTATTACATTTGATTTAACAAAATCTCTTAGCTTAGAAGGTGACACTGCACCATACATCCAATATACTCATGCTCGAGCATCAAGGATTTTAGAAAAGTCAGGCCGTACACCCTCTATTGATGTTGATTTTTCTTTACTAAAAGAATACTCTGAAATTGATTTAGTAAAAACAATTGGTCTTTTTAATTTACAAGTTCGTGATGCTGTAAATAATTTATCTCCAAAAGTAATTTCCAGGTATTGTCATGATTTGGCAGTAGCATTCAACTCTTTTTATGAAAAATCTAAAGTACTTGATTTAGGAGATGAACAACTGGAAAATTCACGACTGTGTTTAGTAAACTCATTTAAGATTACAATAGAAAAGGCATTAGACCTTCTTGGAATAACTGCTCCTGATAAAATGTAATGTCCCAGTGAGTGCACTACACGAATGTTGGCTGTCTCACTGGGTTGTTGGCGTGCAAACCAATTACTGTTCATTAATCTTAATTAAGCCATAAATGTTTGGATTTTACTCATGGACTTTCACTGGTGGGATTTTTAGCAATTTTTAAATTCTAATCTGACCAACAAAATTACTTGAAATTACTCATGGTTTTTACTTTGATGATATTTTTACTATTTCCAATCTATGATGCATATTCTGAATCACAATATGATATTAACATCCCATCTGGTTCATCTGATAAAAATGCCCCCTTTCATTGGTCAAGTGAAAAAGATGGTGATGCAACTGGATTTATTGAAATTATTGTAGGTGACACTATATTTTGGAAAAATGCGGACTCTGTTTCTCATACTATAACTTCGGGAAACCCTCAAACTGGACCTGATGGAATTTTTGATAGCACTATTGAACCTGGCAAATTTTTCCAAAGAACATTTTCTGAAATCGGTGAATTTGAATATTATTGTACAATTCATCCATGGCGAACTGGTATGGTTAGCGTAGTTAGCGGCTATAGAACTTTATCAAATGTTGGAATGGATGCTGGAGATGGAACAACATTTTTTGATGTAGAATACAAATTCAATCGACTGATTAATAATGTGAGCGTTGTCGAAGAATCCAAATCCATTGTATTTGAATTAAAAGGTAATACTTTCAGCGATGATAACTCCTTGATGCTATTACTGCCATCTGGTTTGATTAATGGTATTAATTCAGTTACAATTGATGGTGTATCTTCTGAAACATTTTCTCAAGAATTTGAAAATGATATGATTATTTTGGAAATAAATGATATACCTCCTAACTCTAAAATTATTGTTGTGGACGGAACAACAATTGTTCCTGAATTTGGCGAAATAGTTTTAGTGATTTTAACGATATCTGTATTTTCTTTAGTTGTATTATCACGAAAGCAAAATATTGGAAGCATGTTACGATATAATTGAAATTATTTTAAACACTAAATCAATAATCTTGTTTGTTCTTAATGTTCATTTCCAATTCTTAATTATTCTGGATCTTATTGTTTGGGGTCTTGTAACAATTTGACAGGCCTTTTTTGAAGACCGAAAATGATTCAAACTTCTATCGATTCATCTAAATAATTACAAATTCTAAACATCTTGTGAACAAAACAACACTTGTGGGAATTGGAATTGCAGCAATTGCCATTACTGTATTTGTACTTGCATTGACTAATTCTAATCTTAGAGAAAACAAAGATACCTACTTTGGGTTTATTGATACAAAACCAGAACCTGTCCCACCTGTAACTCAGCAAGACTTGAGAGTAATGATTGATGAATGGATGGAAAATCCTCAAGACGATGATAGAGAGCAAAGATTAGAAATTATGAAAGCATATTATACATTTCAAGAGTCTGGGCAAAAACTATCTGATGATCGGGATGGTCGTGTTATGTATAATCAAATTGTAAAAATGGTTAGCCTTGATATCCCAAAGGCAGAACTGGATCAAATTAAGCAAAATATTCGAGACGAACTAAAAGAACTCGGGTTTAAAATTCAAAATTAATCCTCATGAACGATTCAAACTTCTAGAATTTAGATTGTAAATAATGACAGAAAATGGAATTATTTTTACAAACCCATTTCCGATTTTAGTTGGGAACACCATTTTGTGATTCTTTCATCTGTATGTTCTGATTCACTGTCTTCATCAACTGGCAGTCCACAAAACTTTCCATTAATGATGCTCTTTGAACCTGTGAAAGTATAACCATTTGTACCTACATGTCCGACCATTTTTGCCCCTGCTTTTTCAAAATATCTGTGTAATTCCTCCATTGCATCAACAAAATTGTCAGCATAACCTGCAGCATCACCTAGGCCACATATTGCAACGGGTTTTCCCTTGAGGTCTAACTTGCCAATTTTTTCTAATAGGTCGTCCCATGCAGTACCTGATCTATTTTCCTCCTCGCCTGTATTCCATGTAGGGATAGCACAAATGAGACCGTCCATTTCTGTAAATTGACTTGGATCTCCTCCAATCTCAGAAACATCTTTAGGATCTGTAACTGCGTCACCTAACTCACTTTTTATCTTGGCGCATACCATCTCAGTCTTGCCGGTTTGTGAGCCAAAGTAAATTCCAATTGCCATAAGTGATTACCGTTTTAATCATATTTAACTCAATAATAATTTCAAAACCATTATTCGTTTTAGGAATTTGTTGATAACAATATAGATCAATTATGTGACTCTATATGCTGAATCAAGAATTTAATTCAAATTGAAACCTATCAATCATTATAGACTTGATTATTAATTAAGCAGGGCTAAGATGAATTCAATGTATTATTTCAGGCGTCTGTAAATCTCTTTAAATTCTTTTGAGATGTTATATGAAATATTTAGTATGTGCGTTAATTGATTCATTGATTTCATATCCTTACCAATCTGTCTTAGAATAGTCAAAGCCTTTTGTGGGGATGTCGCAGATGGTGGTTTTTGACCAGACCACGTTTTAAAAGAGTCTTCCACATCTAGACAAAAATTCAACACAAATTCCTTCCACTTGGGATTTTGCGATAATTTTTCTTTTCCTAGAAACACTTCAGCAATTACGCTAAATTCATTTTGTCTATCTGTATATAATAATTTGAGTGATTCTTGAACTTTTTCTTCAGTGTACTCTGGTATGTTTAGCATGTACATTCCTTTTAGTTCCATGATTTTAATCCCTAAAATCTACAATTAAACCCATCTGAAATTATCATTGTTGAAAACAATTACTATTCTTTATTCATCTCTACTAATTCCTGTAAAGATTTTAAAATTCCCATTTTGATAAATAAGAATATCTCCTGATTTAAAATCAGTATACTCTGTATCTTCAAAAATTATAGCCTTTTTTTCTAAAAATGGTTTTTTTAATAACTCTTCAACTGTGATGTTATTTTTTTCACCAAGGGCTTTTAGAATTCCATCTTTTTTTAATCCCTCAACACACAATTCTAGATCAGGCAAATCCTTGTAGTCTTTTGCCCTTATCACAATTATTTCCATTTGGTAACTTATACTGTGTCAAAGTTATAAAATAATTGTAGATTTTTACATCTGAATATATCAAAAAATCAAACTTTTAAGATAATGCATCACAAATCATAGATTTCATTTTTTAATTACCTCATGATTTTGATTCTTATTATCATCTATCTTGAGTCTCTTATCAAAGAACATACAGGCAGTGAGATCTCCAGTCACATTTATCATCGTTCTAGTCATATCTAATAACCTGTCAACTCCTAAAAGTAAAATGACTCCTACAGCTGGAACTCCTGCAGCAATTAATATTGTTGATAATATTACGATTCCAGTTCCAGGAGCTGATGGTGCACCAATTGATGCGGCAAGAGCAGTTAATGCAATTAGGATTATGGTTGTAAAGCTTAGATTCACATCAAAGAGCTGGGCCAAGAAAAATACTGCAATTATTTGATACATGGCAGTACCATCCATGTTAATTGTTGCTCCTAAGGGAATAACAAATTGAGAAACTTTAGGTTTGATCTTTAATTTTTCTTCTGCTGTTTTGATAGATACTGGCATTACTGCAGCAGAGCTAGATGTTGAAAATGCCAAAAGCTGTGGATCTCGTATTGCTGTCAATGTAGATGAAAGTGGTCTTTTTGCAAAAAACTTGATGATGATGATGTAGACTATCATCATTACAAATAATCCTGCAATTACTGTTGCCATGTATGCCCCAAGTCCTGTTAATGCAGAAAGCCCAACCTTTGAAACAATTCCTGCCATAAGGCCAAATGCTGCAAATGGTGCAAGACGCATTGCCCAAGATACAACTTTCATTGTGAAATCCTGTATGGATTCTAGCAAATCCAGAATAGACTTTGAGCTTTTTGGAGGTAACGTAATCATTGCAACACCCACAATTAATGCAAAAATGATTATGCTCAGCATTTCCCCCGACATAAACGAAGAAAGTGGATTGCTTGGAATCAAACCAATTATGCTTTGAGGAATATCTTGAATCGAAAGATCCGTACTTTCAACTATCTCTAAATCTTCAATCCCAAAACTTTCTCTAATCAAGTCACTGTCAATAAAATTGCCCGGCTGTATTGTTGTAACAATCAAGATTCCGATGGTAAGCGCAATTGCAGTAGTAATTACAAAATATATCGCAACACCAAATCCAAGTTTTTGGAGTTGTTCGATACTACCTGATGATGTCAAGCCTCTGATAATTGATGCAAAAATTAGAGGCACTATAATCATCTGAATAATTTTTAGAAATAGATTGGCAGGAATTGACAGCCATTCTGTAATTGTTTCAGCAGTCTCTTTTTCAACCCAATTTGTCTCTGGTCCTAATGCAAGGCCTACTAACAATCCTACAAATAGCGCTACAAGTACCTGCGCCCAAAGCTTCTTCTTTATGAGATATCTTATTTGAGGAATAGAATGTGTAAAAGACCTTATCTCCATCCCATGTGATATGTTTTATCTAATAAAAAAAGTAGTCATATTCTCCGAGTTGAAAATCTTAATTTAGTTTTAGTAAGATGTCTTGATAAAATACTCGTTGAAATTACTGATTTACCTATTTATTGTTTCATTTCTTGTGGTTGGGGGAAGCGGTATTGCCATCTACCTTATTGAGTCTCCTCATGATGACGCTCAAATCACAAATCTAATTGACGCTTTTTGGTGGGCATCTGCTACTGTCACTACTGTAGGATATGGTGATGTTGTTCCAGTCACCGAAGCTGGAAGATTATTGGGAATAGGGCTAATGTTTGTTGGAATTGCCATAATTGGTACTTTTATCTCTGCATTTGGTGCTATGCTTATTGGTTCTAGATTAAAAAAACATGAATCCGTTGAATCATCTACAAAAGCTCTAATTATCAAAAAAATTCGGGAGATTGAAAATCTTGAGAAACATGAGGTGGAATTATTGATATCTATGGTCAAAGACCTTCATGATGAAGTGAAAATCAGCCGAAGTAAAAATGACAAATAATGACTCAAATATTTTCTAATGTCAAAAATACCAAATTAACTCAAAAAATTTAATTAATGATTTTATTTGTAATTCATTCTCAAATATGATATTCTAAAAATCTTTTAACTTATAACAAAACCACTGGTATTAATTGGATTTTCTTTTAATTGAGATCTCTGCCATAATCATTCTCATTGGGTTATACGCACTTTTTAGTGGATTAGAAATTGCCATAGTTGGAATTCGACGTTCAAAGGTTATGAGATTATATCGTAAAAAAATACGTGGCTCATCAGCTCTTTACAAATTAAAATCAAACCCAAGTATGATGACTTCGAGCGTTAATCTGGGAAATACATTGGTAAATGTGGCGTCATCTGTCCTTGCAGCAGATGTTGCAATTAAAATGCTGGGAAATCAGGGTGTTGGAATTGCAATAGGCATTATGACTTTTATTATTTTGGTGTTTGGAGAGATATTTCCAAAAACATATTCTCATATACAATCTGAAAAAATGGCTTTACGTTTCAGTAATTTTCTTCTAGCATTTACATATCTCATGTACCCATTTGTTTGGTTTTTAGACAAATTAACGAAATCATTTTTGAAATTGATAGGAGGACAATCTTACCCAAAACCCATTACTGAAGAAGACATTCAAGAAGTTGTTGATCTAGGTTTGTCAGAAAAAGCTATTGAAAAAGAAGAGCATCGACTTGTAAAAAAAGCCCTTGAATTTGATGACAAACCTATCATTGATGTAATGACTCCCAAAAATGATATTTTTTCATTAGATGATCAAATCCTACTATCTGAGGTTTTTTCATTAATTGTTACAAAAGGGTTTTCTCGAATACCGGTCTATTCTAAAACATTTGAGAACATAATTGGTATATTACATATTTGGGATATTGCAAAAATTCCTGAAAATAAATTTGCCAAAATAAAAGTTGGAAAAATTATGCGAACACCATTTTTTGTTTATTCTGATGAAAAAATCAGTGCTTTGCTTGTGGAACTTAAAAAAAATGAGAGCCATATGGCCGTTGTTTTAGATGACAATGAGAATTTGCAAGGAATTATCACAATAGAAGATCTACTAGAAGAAATTGTAGGTGACATAGGAGGCGATATTAGATGAAAATATTGACTATTTTATTTTGCTTAATTGTTTTAAACAGAAGGTATTTGTAATTATGACTTTTATGAGGAAAGATGGATAAAGCCTTTAACAATATTTTGGTTCCCTATAATGGGTGCCCAGGCAGTCAAAAGGCATTCAAAAAAGCAATATCTTTAGCAGTATTGGAAAATTCCACAATCACCATTTTGACTTGTATGGAAGATAAATCTACATTTGGCTTGTTTAAGACAAAAACTAACAAAAAAGAATCTGAAAAAGAAAAGGAGTTGATCCTAAAAGAACACTCAAGACTGGCATCTTTTGCAAAAGATCATGGTGTTTCACTAAAATCTAAACTGGTTAAAACCAACATGCCTTCTCAAGCAATTCTTGAATTCACTGAAAAAAATGATATAGATCTAATCATTATGGGATTGAAAAAACTCACCAGATTTGAAAAGATTCATTTTCCAAGTACTATTGAGGATGTTTCAAAGCATTTTCGTGGTGCATTATTAATTCTAAATTAATCTGTAAACTAAAAATCCAACGGGATGTGTTTGTTTTGCTTTAACCATTCAACTTGAGATAATGTGTATCTCCACAAAATGTCCCCTTTTTCCTCTTTCCCAAAAGTCCAAGGTGCAATTATTACTACATCGTTGTCTCTTATCCAAACTCTTCTCTTTAGTTTGCCTCTAATTCGACCTCTTCTTACAATTTTATCTTGACATTTGACTAGAAGGTTTTCTCCCCCTAACATTTTGATGACTCTGCCAAACATCTCTTCATCTGTTTCAGGAAGTCTGATTTCTTTTAGAGCACTTTCATTTTTTACTTGTCGTTTTCCCAACGCATTTTACGCCTTTCTAATGCTATTAACGTTGGTATTGAATGTCAAAATTTTGAATGCCTGTTATTTTCAATCCCTAACCTGGATTTCTTTGTTTTATTTGAATTAACTTGAACTTTTTTTTGTTTTTCAACTAATTTTTCTTCTTTTGACCTAAAATACATCATTTTTCAGTGACTAAATGTGATGATAAAATTATTCACAAATCTATCTGTCTTTTATAGTATGAACAAGTAAAGATAACATGTCTTTTAGAACATGTGTTCATTGTGGATTGGAATATGAAAGTTTGACTAATGATTCCACATGCTCATCAAACTGCGCAAAAGAGATAGGGAAATAAACGAAATATTTTGTTAATTTGCAATAAATGCTATAATGAACATCATGATCAATGCATGGGAAAAGCAGGAATGTTTGACTGTGGTTGTAACTGCCTAAAAAACAATCATTCTTAAATGAAATGAACTGAAATAGAATTATGACAAAAAGAATCGAAGAGGAATTAGCAGAAATGAATCGACTAAAGAGATTAGAGTTAGAATTTCTATTTTTCAAAGCTAACATGGATGGAACTATGTTGGAGAAATTCCGTGATGCATTAACAACTAAAAATACCATTTCCTCAGATACCATGATAGGTGATGCTGAAACTACAGAATTTAAAAATTTTAAAAAAGATTTCCACTTGATTAAAAACACAATCAAAAAGGTGGCGGCATAACAGCACCTTACATGGTAGTTTCAACCACAAATTCTAACTGCTTGCGCTGTGGAAAAAATTCTTTGCTAACTGATGATGTTACTGGAGAACAGTTCTGTTCAAAATGTGGGTATGTTGTTTCTGAAAAATCAAATGAATCTGGTCCTGAATGGAGATCTTTTTCAACCGAAGGAAATGTAAATCCTGCAAGAGCCGGTGCCCCTTCTTCTCTTTTGATGCATGATATGGGGTTATCTACCGTAATTAATCCTCAAAATAAGGATGCAACAGGTAAACCGCTTTCTACATCAATGAAAAGCACCATTGAGCGGTTAAGAACCTGGGATAGTAGAAGTCAATCTCATGCCCCTGTTGATAGAAATCTTCGACAAGCTCTTAACGAATTATCTAGATTAAAAGACAAGATTGCACTTTCTGCAAATGTTCTTGAAAAGGCTGCTTATCTGTATCGAAAGGCTTTGGATAAGAAACTAGTTAGAGGCAGATCTATCTCTGCAATGATTGCAGCATCCCTTTATGCTGCATGTCGCGATACAGAAACTCCCAGAACTCTAAATGATATATCTACTGCTGCAAATGTAAAACGAAAAGATATTGCACGATGCTACAGATTGCTCCATCATGAATTGGAACTAAAGATGCCTGTTGTAAACTCAATCCAATGTATTTCAAGAATTGCAAGTAAACTGGAACTCTCAGAAAAAACCAAAAGACATGCAGTAAAAATTCTTCAAGATGTTCAGGATAACAAAGAATCTGCTGGAAAAGACCCTATGGGGCTTGCAGCCACTGCATTGTACATCTCTTGCCTTAAAAATAAGGAAGCCATGACTCAACGAAACCTTGCAGAAGCTGCCAACGTTACAGAAGTTACCATAAGAAATCGATTCAAAGGACTAAAAAACCAACAAAATGTGGATTTGGGTATTTGATGTTTCAGAAACAATTCCAAAATGAGGAAAACAAATGAAGTACAACTGTCGAGATTGTAAATTTTCTTGGGAAGGATTCCCTGACTCATTTGATAAAGTATTGGCACATGAAAAAACTCACAAAAAACACAAAACCGATGATTAACTCAAACTAAATTATCCATACATTGATTTTTCAGTAGTTTCATCTGCTGGGTTTGGCTGTCCTGAAAAACCACTAAAATTTGAACGTAAGATTTTTTGTATATGTGCTGTGACTCGTGCCACATTATCCCACGTATCATGAAATGAAACTCTGTCTAGAATCTCTTCATCTACATGTGAGAATACTGCTAGACCTACAATGTCGTTTTTGTCTTTAACCCATTGATGTCCAACATTACACATTGTACAAATTTCACTAATATCCATAACTGCTTTTGAAAATGATGGATTTTTTATCACCAATAATTTTGCATCTTCTGCTGGAAATCTCATGTTTACATTCAAATGAATTCTATCTGTTCTGTTTGCATTTTTACTGACAATAACATTTGTTCCGACTCGGAATTGCCATTCAATTAACTGACTTTTCTCTCTAACTTTTTCTGTTTGGTCTTCATAATTAATCTTAGTTACTTTGATAAACTCTTCAACAAGATTTTTCATTTCTTCTGAAGTTTTTACCATAAAACCACTCATCATTTGTGCAATATATGCATGTTATAGAAAAAAGAGACTAATGGCTGTGTCCACAACCACAGGAATCATGTCCTCCATGACCCTCTGTTTCTTTTCCTGCACATCTAGAACATTTGTCTGAACCTGTTGGTGAGAAAAATCCTATGCCGCAAGAAACGCATTTTTGATTTGCCATGCATTTAATCAAAATTTGCTGTATTTATTGAATACGGATTAATTATATGCCTATCATCCAGTAGGTTTTGCATTTCCAACATCGCTTGATTCGTCTTTCTTTTTGAATTCTCTGTATTCGCCGATAACAGAACTGCATTTTTCACAGACGTATTGACCTCTTTCAATTAGGATCAAATTATCTGCAACTTCTTCATTAGGACTTTCTTCTAACTGAATTTTTGGTGGACTATCAAATTCTGTTTCACAATTATTGCAATAATGCTTAAGCATTTTTTCAGTTTCAATCTTTCCGATTGGAGCCAAAAATAATTTTCCAACCCCTAAATCTGCTTTTTTTGCTTGTTCTTCTGTTAAATCTGCTATTACGTATCCTCCAGAACCTTGAACTTTTAATTCAGTCATTTCAAATTGTTCTTTATTTTGGCATTAAAATACTATTTGTATTAAAATGGATTTTTAGAAAACAACGAGACACACGGAAAGCATGTTTTTCCTAGGACGCAAACCTAACATGAAATGCTTTCCATACCTTTATTCTACGACGCAGAATAACGGTTTTCTCGTCACTAATTATACGCCAAATTGATATTTAAGATTGATCTTGATTATCACCTAATGCTAACTTGTTGAAAATTCTAATCTATGAATTAATGAATACTTTGGAGTTTGATATTGTAATCATCTCTGCCATCTTGATTGGTATGTTTTCCTTTTTTGAAATTCTAATAATCTCCTCATGGTGGTTTTCTTTCAAGTGTTTTAGAAATTCATCTTCTGTAATATCGTTTTGCTTGTAATTGCAATCTGGGAATACGCAGTTGAAATTCATTTTTTGCTCTCTAATTCTTTGACTTTGGCCTCTAGTTCTTCTATCTTTTTTCTTAATTCGATATTTTCATCTCTAAGCGAATCTATCTCTCTTTGGTGTAACTCGTTAAGATCCATGAATTTTTTGCGCTAATTATCAACTTAAGCATATTGCTGAGTTTCATCAGCTCTGCAATCGTCGCACGGGCAATGCCAATGACACTGAAGGTTCTGGCGTTGTTTCAAATCTTTTTTCTTTCGTGTCATGATTTCAATCTAATCTTGGCTATTTTTAACAGTAGTGGATATCAGTTAAAAGATGAAAAACCAGTAGATTCTTATCTAAAATTTCTTAGCAAACTCTATGGATAAAATTAAACAAAATTCACCAGTGCTATTCTACTTTAATCATTCAAAAAAATGGCTTGTAAAAATATCTAAAAAAGAATCCCTTCATACTCATATTGGAGTCATCAAACACTCTGATGCCATAGGTAAGGAGTATGGTTCTAGACTTGTCACAAACAAGGACAAGTATGTCTATCTGCTAAAACCTACGATGTATGACTATGTAATGAAAATCCAACATGGCACTCAGATTGTTTATCCAAAAGACATTGGTTATATCATTGCAAGAGCAGGAATTGAAAGCGGTCAAAAGATTCTAGAAATTGGAACTGGCAGTGGCTCTTTGACTTCATGTGTTGCAAGTATTGTAAAACCCCGTGGTCATGTTTACACATTTGATGTTGATGAAAACTTTATGAAAATTGCAGAAAAAAACATCAAAAAGGCAGGTGTTTCGAAATATGTCACCCAGCATAACTTGGATTTGAAGACTGTCAAGAAAATGCCTCTGGCAGATATGGATGTTGCATTGATTGATCTTGGTGATCCTTGGATAGTTATTCCACAAGTAAGAAAAATGTTAAAGGGCAGTGGCTCAATTTTTGCTATTTGCCCTACTATGAATCAATTAGAAAAATTAACTATGGCTCTAGTTGAAAATGAGTTTACTGATATCGAATCAACAGAACATGTTTTACGTACAATAGAAGCTCGAGAAGGAAAGACAAGACATTCATTTCAAGGCATAGGCCACACTACATACCTCTGTTATGCAAGAAAGGCGTTTTTTGGAAGAGAATCAAAAGAGCCTACTAAAACTAAAACCACTACTAAACCTGCCAAGAAAACTGCTAAAAAGACACGTAAAAAATCATCATAATCTTCAAAACAAGATTTATTCATCTATTCTTTAGAGATATCATATTGGCGCAAAAAACTCTAACTTCTACAATTGTAAAAAAATTCATCCCTGCTAGAAAATCAAAATCACGTAAAGGAGAAAATGGGATTGTTCTAGTTGTTGGAGGAAGTTACATTTACCATGGCGCCCCAATTTTATCTTCAATTGCGGCATTGAGGTCTGGTACTGATTTGGTTTACACCTCTGTTCCAAAAATTAACGTTGCATCAACTAGATCAGTATCTCCAAACCTGATTGTAATTCCCTTAGTTGATCAAAAATTGACTCGTGGTGCGGTAAACAAACTATTGGGTGCATTGCCACGTAATCTTGATTCTGCTACAATTGGAATGGGATTGGCAATTCAGGAGAAAAACTCTCTTTTACACCTTGTAAAATCCCTTCTTGATCGGGATGTTAGATTGTCTCTTGATGCTAGTGCATTGATTCCTGATGTCTTGCCACTTTTAGCAAACAAAAATGTGGTAGTTACTCCTCATGCTGGTGAATTTAAGAGATTATTTGGACAATCTCCACCTTCCTCAAAAAACGAACGAGTTAAACTAGTAGAAAAAAATGCAAAGAAATTTGGAATTACAGTATTACTAAAAGGCTCAACTGATGTAATTTCTAATGGAACTACAACTTATCTTTATGAGAAAAAAATTCCTGCAATGACTGTTGGTGGAACTGGCGATGTGTTGTCTGGATTGGTTGCAGGATTGTTATCTAAAAACAGAAAGCCCTTGGAATCTGCAGCAGCTGCGACCTTCATCAATGGATTGGCAGGAAAGGTAGTGCAAAAGAAATTAGGATTGCATATGACTTCTATGGATCTCTTATCCGAGATTCCATTAGTTATGAAACCCTTTGATAAAATAGTGTGATACAATGAACCCTCTAAAACATGTTGATACTAACATGGAAAATTTAATTTCAGATCTTCAAACCCTGATTAGACAACCAAGTGTTTCTGCAAAAAATGAAGGAATTGAAGAATGTGCAAAATTGGTGCAAAAATTATTAAAAAAATCTGGAATAAAATCTGAAATTCTACGACTAAAAAAAGGTGTTGCACCTATTGTTTATGGAGAAATAAAATCAAAACAAAATCCAAAGAAAACACTCATGTTTTACAATCATTATGATGTCCAACCTGCAGAACCATTTGAACTGTGGGATGCTCCTCCATTTAGTGGAACTCGTAAAGGAAACAAAATCTTTGGACGCGGAGCTACTGATGACAAGGGTGAATTGATTACTAGAATCAAAGCAGTTGAAGCTTGTCTAAAAACAACAGGTGATGTCCCTTGTAACATAAAATTTGTAATTGAAGGAGAAGAAGAGACTGGCAGTGCTCATATTGAAGAATATTTGAAAAAATACAAAAAGAAATTTTCATGCGATGGTGTTATCTGGGAATTTGGATATGTTGATGCAAAAAACAGACCCATTATTGGACTTGGAATGAAGGGATTGCTGTTTGTTGAATTATCTGTAAAAGAATCAATTCGAGATGCCCACTCCAGCTTGGCAGTGTTAATAAAAAATCCTGCATGGCGATTAATTGATGCTGTAAAAACCCTTAGAGACTCTGATGGAAAAATTCTCATTAAAGATTGGTACAAGGAAGTGTCTCCACTTTCAAAAAATGATTTAGAAATTATAAAAAAAGAGCCCTTTGATGAAAATGTTTTCAAAAAAGAGTTTGGCATCAAATCATTTGTTGGTGCTAAGAAAGGATTGGATGCAAAAAAAGCTCTAGTTGGAGATGCAACATGTAACATCGCCGGATTTGTTTCTGGCTATACTGGGGATGGTGCAAAAACTGTTCTTCCTGGCGAGGCATTAGTCAAAATTGATTTTAGATTAATTCCAAAAATGGAACCAAAAAAGCAGATTATGCGATTAAAAAAACATCTAAAATCCAAAGGATTTGGTGATGTTAAAATCAAAGTTTTTCATGGGGAGGCAGCTGCAAGGACTGATTCTTCTGAACCCTTTGTAAATCAGGTAAAGATGGCTGCAGACAAGTCTTTTGGAAAATCAATTCTCAATGTCTCAAATGCTGGTACTGGTCCTATGTACTCATTTGTTGATGTTCTAAAGGCACCATGCATTGCAATTGGAAGCACATACATGTTTGCTAGAATTCATTCCCCAAATGAGTTTGCAAGAATTGATCTGCTAAAGAAGACAACAAAGTGTATGTGTATAATTATGGAAAATTTTGGTAAAGACTAGTGAAGACATCTAGGTAATTTTTTCACAATGTGAGATAATGATACTCTACCTGGACCTCCTGCAATAATTACCAGACATGCTGCTAGCAAGATCAAATCAATACGATATCCTCCATCTCCTGTTAGACTTTGAGCTTCCTTTACAAGGAAAATAGCTCCTAGCATAATTATTGATAATAATGATGCAGATAATCTACTCAAAACACCTATGATTAACAAAATTCCTGGAATCAATTCTGCTAATGCAATTGGAACTTGCATCTCTGCTGGCATGCCAAGACTGCTCAAAAATCCTCCAAATCCTGGATTGCTTAGTTTGGACATGCCTGCAACAATAAAGATTACTCCAATTGATGATCGTAATCCCATAAACGAAATGTCTACTACGCTTCTTTTGCTAATCTCACTAGTAGCCATGCACTCTAACAGCTTTTTTCAGTATAACTATTTTTCCTATTATTTCTGTGTGGAATGTAGAAAGCCCTTTATTATGCTGCAAAATTATTTGAAATATGTCCATGTATATGCCAGGAGCAACTGCTGTTGGAATTACATTTGATGGTGGTGTAGTTTTTGCCAGTGAAAAAAGGATCGCTTTTGGAAACTTTCTTGTTAGCAAAACAACCAAGAAGACATTTCCTATAACTCCTAAAGTTGGAGCAACATGTGCTGGTCTTGTCGCAGATATGCAAATCTTATCATTGCAAATTGCTGCTCTTGCAAAAATTAGAAAAATGGAACTTAAACGTGATGTTCCTCCAAACACTGTCGCTAAAATGATGTCAAATATGATGTATGAGAGAAGATACTTTCCGTTATTGACTCAGGTAATTGTTGGCGGAGTTGTTGATAAACCAATTATGTATACTCTTGATCCTTTGGGTTCTGTTCTTCCTGATGAATATGCTGCAGTTGGAACTGGAGCTGAAATGGCATTAGGCGTACTTGATCCACAATTTAAGCCAAACATGACTAAGGATGAAGCAATTGATTTGGCAAAACGTGCAGTACGTGCTGCATCTTTACGAGATTCTGCTAGTGGTGATGGCTTGGATGTTCTTGTCATTACTAAAGATGGTACTGAAGAATTTACAGAAGAAATAAAATAAATTTTTTAATCGTAAATTGTTTTTCCTGTTTCCCAGAATTTATCTGAAATATAATGAAGATTTTTTAGAACTTCACCTTTATCCATTTTTTCTAGTTCTGAACTTGACACCACTGATTTTCCTACTGCCAAAACCTTGTGTTGAGATTCCTCAACAATGCAAACTAGTTTATCTTTTTCAAATTCTGTAAATGATTTAATTCCTGGTCTCATCAGATTTGCACCTTTACACATGAATTTGACTGCCCCCATGTCCACTGTTACATTTGGAAATCTCTCCAACATCTTAGTTTCTGATAAAAATGGGAGATACTCGTCATTGATTTTTAGAATTTTAATCCCATTACCTGTAATAATTTGTGCATTGTCTAGAATTTGATGTACTTTGAGATTTTTAATTTTAGGAAATTCAATCCCCCATTGTTCTGAAACTGTTTTCAAGAGTGCAGATGTTTCACTCTTTGAAATTAAATTTGACTTCAAGTTCTAGCAATCTCTTGTCTTATGTCTAGCAAATCTCTTAGTATGGAACTAGCAGTCTCCATTCCTCCTGCCCCTCTTCCAATTATTGTCTGTGTCCCTGAATGCTCTGATGTAAATGCAATTGCATTTAGTGTTCCATTTACACAAAGTGGATCATCATTTGGAATCTCTTTTGGTGCAACAATTAGTTCTTTATTGCATGATGCGATTAATTTTACTGCACAGTTATTTTTGGCAGCTTTTTTGATGTCCTCTGTTGTTACCTTGCGAATTCCTGTACAATTAATGTCTGGCATTGTAACTTTCATTCCCATAATCCAATTAGCCAGAATTACTAATTTAGCAGCAGCATCAAGACCATCTAAATCCAATGCCTCGTCAGCTTCGACATATCCTTTGTCTTGCGCATCTTTGAGTGCATCTTCATAAGATGTTCCAGTTGCCATGTTTGTTAGGATGTAGTTTGTAGTGCCATTGAGGATGCCTGCAAATGACGTGATTCTTTCACCACTTAGACTGTTTTTTGCATAATCTAGAATTGGTGTTCCGCCGCCTACTGTTCCACTAAATTTGAACATAACCCTGTTGTATGTTGCAAGCTCCATTAGAGATGGAAATGCAAGCGCAAGTGGTCCTTTGTTTACTGAGATTACATGCATCCCTTTTTTCATTGCAGTTGTAATGTGTGTCATTCCTGGCTCTGCATCTTTGTAATTACTAGCAGTAGTTTCAATCAGAACATCTGCCTCAACATTTTTGAGCATATCAATGCCTGACATTGAATTTTTTGTACCTCCATAATTTTTTACAGTTCCAAATTTCTTCTTTACCTCAATGAGTTTGTTTAATTCCAATCCTGAAGAATTGACAGCACTTCCCTTACTATCAAAAACCCCTACCACTCTAGGTTTGAGTCCGTATTTTGCATACAAGTCCTCTGATCTAGACTCAAATAATTTCACTAAACTTTGGCCAACAACACCAAATCCACATAATATTATCCTCAAATTACGTCATTCCTTTTTCCATGATTGTTGCTCATTTTCTTTTTCATTTGATTTTCTTATCATTAAATGTGTTTTATTAATAATTTTTGAAATTACTGCTCTTCATCATCTTTTTCATGTTTCAATGAAATAGAGTTGATACAGTATCTCTGATTTGTAGGCTTGGGTCCATCATCAAAAACATGTCCTAAGTGTGCTCCACACTTGTTACAATTAACTTCAGTTCTTACCATTCCATATGATGTATCTGAAATATACTCAATCTTGTCTTCTGAAATTGGCTTCCAAAAACTTGGCCATCCTGAACCTGAATCAAACTTTGTATCTGATGAGAACAACTCTTCTCCACAGCAAGTGCACTTGAACTTTCCTTCTAGTTTTGAATTGTTATATTTTCCTGAAAATGGGGGTTCTGTACCATGATTTATGCAAATTTCATATTGTTCTGGAGTTAACTGTTCTTTCCATTCTTCTGTAGTTTTTGTGATCTTTTCTGTCATGATATGTTTTCCTTTTTAAAATATTTGAATTTTTTCTATTTCAACTTCTTTCTTTTTTCTTCTGTTCTTTTTTCTGACTCAAATCTCTCTAAGTCATACTCTTTCATATCTACAAACTTCATAATTTTACTCAAGTTCGGATGAACTTTGTTGATTTGTGTAAACATTTGTTGTGCAACTCTTCTATAATCTACATGTCCTTGTGGCACAGTTCTTAGTTCAATTAAGTGACAAGCTTCTCTTAGATTAAATTTCATAAAATAGGGATAGTTGTATGCAAAGTTTACTACATATTGTCCTTGTTCTGGATACTTTTTTCTGATTTTATCAAATGTTTCTTTAGTTTTATTCATACAATCTTTAAAGTCTTTTTCAATACCTAGAATCTTAATTTCACTGGGGATATTATACCCATGATCTGTTGTAAGTAACTGTCTTTCTAATGTTAGTGCTCTGTGTCTGTGAAAATCTCTAAACATTCCAAAATTATTATACAAATCAAATGTATAGTATACATTTTCAAATGCACGTGATGGTCTATGTCTTCTATTTGTTCTAAGTTTTGCAAATTCTTCAATAATTTTTGTTTTGTTTTTAATTGACATTTTTTTTACTTGCTGCAAAATGTCTTGGTACGATGTACTCGGGGATTGTTCATACATTATACTGGTAATTATTTTATCAATTGCAGTTTTCTCTGATTCATAATCTACTAATTTTGTTCTATTACCTTTTTTTGGTTTGGACTTGATCTCTTTGGCAGAAATTGTTTTTGATTTATTTTTTACATCTCGAAGGTATTTCTGAAACGCTTTTCCATGTTTGTCATCTGCTCTTCGAACAAATGATTTGATGATTTTGTCTAGTTCTTTCTTGATTTTTGAGGCTAAATCTTGCTCTTCTTTGAGATTTGATGAGCCTAAAATTGTTAATAAATATTCAAACGCTCTTCCATTGCCTGTAATTCCTACATTAGTCAAAGTTGATGCTGGCAGTAATCCTCTCAAAATATCTAGTGCTTTGGCTTTTGTTGAACCTTTGTAAATCATGTTTGCTGATTTTATATCATTTTCATTTTTTAATTTAGAAAATGATTTTTCTTTTCCATCCTTAGAATCTTTAAAACTATATTTTTCAATTGGATATTTTTCTCTCACATAATTTATCATGGGTTCAATATTTTTTGAATAAACATCAAATGAAAAGTTACATGTTTCTTCATACCTATCTGCAAATCTCGATTTCATAATTTTTGGGTCTCGATAAAATCTGTATTTTCCATTTTCTTTTTTATTCCATGCAACATATCTTGATGATTTTTCTAAATATGATAATCCAATTCTTCTATCTTCAATTTTTTTTACTGCAATGTTTGATAACCCTTCAATTGCAATTTGTGCTTCACCAAGTTCTGCAACAGAGTCGTCCCCATATTCTAAAAGAACTCTGTTGTAAAATTCCTCCCCTCTGTTTTTATTTTTCAAAAACTCATCAAGAAATATTCGTCTCATACTTTTGTCGGTTCTACTGTATCTTGACATCAGTGCTCCACGATCAACTTGTTGTGGAGTAATTATGGCAAACACATTTCCATCCGTATTTGAAAAATGTTCTGATAGAATCTTTTTTTCATTAGATGAAAATTCTGACAATATTCCTGTCAGGATTTTCAATTATTAATAGTCTATTTCTTTTTTCCAATTTGAATTAGATCGGGTCCTTTGTCTTTGTCCTTGTCTTGACCCTTAGCTTGCCATCTGAGTAGAACTTCTTTAAATGCAGCTGCATCAGCTTCATTTTCGGTATACATCAAAGTTGTTACCCAAAATCCGCCATTGGCAGTTTTTCCTCCTACAGAATTCATCCAAAAGTCACTTGGCAGATTTTCCATGATTTTGCTTTCTTTTTCTCTACTGACTTCAGTCCATCTATTTGATACAAAACTCAAAATCTGCTCTAGTTCTTCTCTTTGAATCATGAGCCTACTATTTGGCCTCTAAATTTTAAAATTACTATAAAATTCGTGTTTTTGAGTTAGTGAAATTAATCTTACTAAAACTAAAAAGATTCCTTACACTTTGTCGGTTATACGTATCTCTAAAGTTACTCACATGACCCAAGATGATATCGAGATAATCGGTAAAAACGTCAAAGACATGTACGGAACATTCATGGGTAAAGTCGCAGGAACTATAACTGACATCGATGGTAGTATTCAATCCGTCGGCATTGACTGCGGTTCTCAAGGATTACAGCAAATCCAATATGAGCAACTGGTAGTTCAAGGTGATGTTGTTATATACATTCCAAAATGGAGACTCGACTCTCAAAGACTCATTCGTGAAAAACAACTAACTCTACGTCGTCTAAAGGCCTTGATTGATATTGTTTCAGAAAATGATGACATGAAAGAAGATGCAGAAATCATTCATGAAAAATACAAGTCAAAACTTGTATCATTAGATGAGACAGAAAGTGAAATCAAAGCCAAACTTGAGGCAAGATTGACAGAGCTAGATGAACAAATGAAGTCTGCAAAAATGTTATTGTTTGATGCAAAAGTACAATTCAAGAGCAATGAAATCTCTGAAGAAACATTTGAAACTGTGAAATCATGCACAACTGAGGTAATTGAGCATGTAACTCACGAAACAGCAGAAATTGCAAATGTTAAGAGTAGAATTGCAGATTTAGGATTGGAAGTGCAAGAAATAACAGCCCCTCCAACACCAGACATCCAAGAATCCGCCGTTTCATATCTGGAGACAAATGAACCACAACAAGTTGTTCAAACAAGTCTTCCGGAAGCACCAACAGAACCCGTTCAAACACCTTCAGAACCAATTGAAGCTGAGGCAGCCCCTATGCCAGAACCTCCAACAGAATCTGAAGTAACATTTGCATTTCCAGAACCACCCCAACAGGTGACAGCAGAAACTCCAAAAGATAACAACGATAATGATTGGCTTGCTAGAATGGAAGCACAATAATTTTTTTAATTATTTTTTTAACATTTAGAAAGATCTTAGTACATACACTCTTTGATGTCTGAGACCTATAACATTGGACTTGGAAATAATGATGCTGAAACTAGGCTAAATGCTGACTCTGATTATGTCTCCTTTTGGGATAAGCAGGCACGTAACTTGAGTTGGTTTTCGCCTTGGTCCAAAACATTGGATTGGCATCCACCTTTTGCAAAATGGTTTGTTGGAGGCACAATTAATGCCTCATACAATGCGTTGGATGTCCATCAAAACTCAAAATCTAAAAAACCCGCAATATTGTGGGAGGGTGAAAATGGTGATTCTAGAATTCTTACATATGGGGAAATGTTTGCCCAAGTTCAAAAATTTTCAAATACACTCAAATCTTTAGGTGTTCAAAAAGGAGATCGTGTAACTTTGTATCTCCCAATGATTCCTGAATTGCCAATTGCGATGCTGGCTTGTGCTAGAATTGGTGCTATTCACACTGTTATCTTTTCAGGATTTAGTGCAACTTCTATTCGAGATAGAGTCGATGATTCAAAATCTAAAGTCATTGTAACTGCAGATGGTGGGTATCGACGTGGAAAGATTGTGCCACTAAAAGAGGTAGTTGATGAGGCAATACAGGGATTTGATTTTGTTGAAAATGTAATTGTTGTGCAAAGAACAAAAAATGAAATTTCAATAACAGACAAAGACAAACTTTGGGATGAATTGCTGAAAGATGCATCCGATGTATGTCCTCCTGAAAAATTACAAAGCACACATCCACTTTACATTTTGTACACTTCGGGAACTACTGGTAAGCCAAAAGGGGTTTTACATGGTACTGGTGGTTACCTAACTCATCTTTATTCTACTTTCAAATGGGCATTTGACATTAAGGACTCTGATGTATTTTTTTGTACTGCTGACATTGGATGGGTGACAGGCCATAGCTATGTTGTATATGCTCCACTGCTACATGGTGCAACTGAAATTATGTATGAAGGTGCACCAGATTTTCCAGATGCATCTAGAATGTGGGATATTTTACAGAAATACAACGCAACTATTTTTTACACAACTCCTACTGCACTTCGAATGTTTATGAAATTTGGAGATGATATTCCAAATTCATTTGACCTTTCTTCATTGAGGCTACTTGGAACTGTTGGCGAACCAATTAATCCAGAAGTATGGAAATGGTATTTCAAGACTATTGGCAAAGAAAAATGTCCAATTATTGATACTTGGTGGCAAACTGAAACTGGAGGAATGCTAATTTCCCCTTTGCCTGGCCTGGAGACAATCCCTCTGAAACCTGGTTCTGGAACTCGTCCAATTCCAGGTATGAATATTACAGTTGTAGATGAAAATGGAGAAGACGTTGCACCTAACACTAAGGGATATCTAGTCATCAAAAACCCCTGGCCTGGGATGCTTTTGACATTGTGGGGTGATGATGAAAAATACAAAAAGGTGTATTGGTCAAAATACAAAAACTGTTACTATCCTGGTGATTATGCACTAAAAGATTCTGATGGATATCTGTGGTTGCTTGGACGAGCTGATGATGTTCTCAAAGTAGCAGGTCATAGAATTGGAACTGCAGAACTTGAGAGCTGTATTGTGTCTCATGATGATGTTGCAGAGTCTGCCGTATGTGGGATTCCTGATGAAGTAAAAGGTGAAGTAATAATTGCATTTGTTGTTCTCAAACAAGGTGTTGCCACTGACACAAAAATTTTAGAAAAAGAACTATTTGAAAAGATTAGAAATGATGTTGGTGCAATTGCAACGCCTAAACAAATCTACTTTGTATCAAAATTACCAAAAACAAGAAGTGGAAAAATTATGAGACGACTATTAAAGGCAATTGGAAATAATGAAAAGATTGGTGATGTTAGTACTTTGGAAGATGGTGCTGCTGTTACTGAAGTGCAAACAGCATTTGATGAGATTCAAAAATCAATACAAAATTCAGATTAATTGTTAAAGACTTTTTAAGTCCATAGTAGATAACATTTTGAACATCTCTTTTAGTCCGTCATATTCTGATTTTGATTCTTTGTCAAATTCATTGTATTCTTTCTCTTTAATCTCATCTAATCTGTCATTTGCATCTTTGAAAAATTTTTGATATTCGTTAATTTTTTGATCTGTCATTTGAGTTAAATCAAAAATAACTGTATTACTTCCAAGAAGATTCTTGTTTTCATCATATAGGCTAGTGGCTTGCAATAATCCTGGAAATGTACTTCCATCTTGTCTTTTAAAGGTAATTTTTCTATCTGTCACTTTGCCTGTTTCAAACCATGTTTTGAGGGAATTATTCATAGTCTCCCATTCTTCTTTAGGTACATGTTCAAAGATTGTTTTACCTAAAATCTCGGATTTGGCATATCCTAGATTTGAAGCATATGTGGAATTACAATCTAATATTGCCCCAATAGAGTTGATTCTTCTCCACATTACTGGTGCATCTTTGAGTGTTTTTCTTGCTTCCGTTTGTGGCATTTTTTAAAATTGTAACAACTAGTTATTAAATTACAATCTAGTTAAAACCACTGATCTAAGTTTTGACTTTTTTTCTCTAATGCTTTTTTTAATCTGTTTAATGTAGAGTTGACTCTGTCTTCAGAAAAACTTCGTTCCTTTACAAGATAATTAGTTATTCCCTCATAGTCTATGTCGTTAAAAATAATTTCATCTATCTCTGCAACTTC
The DNA here is from genome assembly GCF_000875775.1 of Nitrosopumilus piranensis. Classification (NCBI taxonomy): domain Archaea; kingdom Thermoproteati; phylum Nitrososphaerota; class Nitrososphaeria; order Nitrosopumilales; family Nitrosopumilaceae; genus Nitrosopumilus; species Nitrosopumilus piranensis. The sequence goes on along the minus strand of NZ_CP010868.1, from coordinate 1,221,847 downwards.
TGGATTCAAAAATATTTCTCGAATTTGTTGAAAATCGATTTCTTGTAACTGTTCTTGAATTTGAGGTATGTCTTCTAATCTTGAATGTTGTTTGATCATCTTTAGTGCTGTCTTTGGACCGATTCGTTCAAAACCGTTTGGATTAAAATCAGTTCCAATTAAAATTCCTACATCTATAAGTTCTTCTCGTGTTAATTCTAATGATTCTAGTGTTTTCTGTGTTTCAATAATTTCTGGAACGATGTCGATGTATGTGTTTTTGTTTGGTATTTTCCTTCTTCCGCTATTTGTAAAATTCCTAACAAGTCTTTTTGCGCCACATAAAATTGAATCAAAATCTTGACTTGCAGAGGCGTATGCTTGACCAGTGTTTGTAAGATGAGCTGCAGTTGCTTCTCCTTCTGATGGGGCTTCAATGTATGGTATGCCAAAATATGTTAGAAGTTGTTTTGATTCTTTTACCATACCATCTTTCATACTGGTAGTTTGCTGAGCATATTTTCTGGCATCTTCTAGGTTTCCATCTGCAATGGCTTTTTCATATTTTATTGTGGCATCCATTTTGATTTGTTTTCTACGCTCGATTTCCGCAGTTTTTAAGGATGGGGGCTTTCCATCAAATACGTATACTGGTTTTATTCCTAAAGATAGGAAATTCACATTTCTATAAAGAAGACCGCTAAGATGACTTGTAATCCTGCCTTCTGCATCTGATAGTTGTAATCCATCTGGACCTCTAATGCTTGCTAAAAACTGATAGATTGCATTGTACGCATCAATTGCAATTACTTTATTTGAAAATGCTTCAAGAGTTGTTTTCTCCCTTACAACCAAGTCTTTTAGATTTAAGCCCATATTTTTAATTGAAATTTTAAGCTATTTTGTGTTTATCTTTTCTATTTGATCGGTATTTTAGATAAAATCGATTTTATTGTTGATGCTGATTGTATTTTATTGTGGTCAATCTGATACTCTCACCCAATCTGGAAGACAAGATATTTGAAATCAAATATTCTGATGGGTATGTCTCAAAGATAACGTCATATTTTCCATTAACTAAGTATGAAAAACAAGAAATCATCTCAATTATGAATATCGAATTTTCTGAATTTCATTCTATTTTTACAGATACAATTACTGAAGAAGAATGGAACAAAACCAAAGAACAAATCAAAAAAAGATTCAATGGTGAACTGTTTGATATTGATAAAAAACTCTAATTCTGATTTGCTTTATTATGGAGAAAATCTTAGATTAATTGCCGGGATAGCCAAGTGGTAAGGCGGCCGTCTCGAAAACGGCTACGTGCAAGCGTGCAGGGGTTCGAATCCCTTTCCCGGCGTTATTTTGCAGTATTCCTTGTTGGGGGATATGATTATATTGAATTTCAATCCTTTGTTGAAGTTAAAAAAAGAAAAAGAGAAAAAATTGAATTAATTTCTATAATCTTCATTTTCTAGATAATGACTAGCTAAACGCTCTAGAATAAGATTGAATGTCATTTATCGCTTCTTTCCTTTTGATTTTATTGTACTCTTTATTGCTCTTTTTGGGGCCTTTCTTTTTGTAGGGGCCTTTCTAGAAGCAGTTTTTCTTTTTGGAGCACTTGCTGCTGCTCTTTTTTTAGCAGCAGTTGATCTCTTTCGCTTGGCTGCAGTCTTTGCTGCAGCTTCTGCCTTTAGTTTTGCATTTCTTTTACGAGTTCTAGCAGCTTTTTGTGCTGCAGCACTACGTTGGGCTTTTGTTTGTGCCATGAACTTTTTGTTTTTCACTTGCTCAAATACAGGATACGTTCACTTTTTTTACTCTATTCTATAGCTGTTAGATTCTTTTTTCTTGAATGGATCAGTAAAATTACCATATTTTCAAACAGTCTACTTAATTATTCAATAATCAGTTAATTTTTATGATTTAATATTTCTAAAAATTTACTTTTTGATATGATTTCACATTTTTGTCCAAATACGGATGTTATTATAGGCAAGACTGTAGTTTGAATTATGTCACAAGACAGAAAAATGTACAAATGTACATGTGCTGACTGCGGAAAAGATTCTGAGGTTCCATTTGAACCAAAAGAAGGCAGACCAGTATATTGCAAAGAATGTTTACCAAAACACAGAAAGTAGAAGATTTAGATTAGTTTCGTTTGATTAACTTTGAACTTGATTATTTTTAGATAACTCTCAAATTTTTTTATTAATTAAGATTTGTGACTGCACGTGTGTACTCGGTTTAAATGAGGTAAAAATTGCCATTTTACATGTTAGATAATACTACTGACACGATTTTCATTGGAAAGAAACCTCTAATGTCATACGTTACTTCTGCAATAATTCAATTAGCATCACTTGACTCTATTACCATTAAAGCTAGAGGAATGAGTATTGGCTTGGCAGTTGATGTCACTCAAGTCCTTTTGAAAAAAACAAATGTGTTTGAAGTCGGATGTGTTAAAATTAATTCTGAATCTCTTGAATCTCAAGATGGACGAAAAAGAGATGTTTCAACAATTGAAATTCCAATTTCAAAGAAAGCAAAATAAGTAAAATTAATTTTAATTTGTCTGATTTTACCTAAGATTTTTTTGGTATGTTTTTCAAAGTATAATAGCATTGAAAATAATATTCATGTTACAATGATTCATAAGATTCGCTATTTTGAAACAAAGACTCTTTCTCAAGGAGTGTATCTTCAAGATGTAGTAAATGACTTTTTAGCTGAAAAAGGTGAAAATGTTATTGCTGTGATGCCTGTTATGGATAATTCTTTGATTGTCCATTATAAAGAATAATCCCCCCTGTTTTTTTCTTAACTATATTACCTAATGATTTTTTCATGTTTTGTCTATGTAACATTTGGCCAGAAATTAGAATCAATTTTTAAAGTACTTTAGAAGATGATCCATATGGTTGAAGATATTGAATTAAAGATTCAAAAATCAGAAATTTCTACTGCTGAATTAATTTCTCATTTTCGAGAAAAATGCAAGATATGTGGACACCATAGAATCATGCATGATGCTGCAGGCAAATGTGAAGGTGTAATGAATAAACCCTGTACTTCTGGTTGTGACAAATTTGAAGCAGAGTAACTTCAAATTCTTTAATACTTATTTTCTCTACATTGTTTATGGGCCCTGATGTAAAAGAAGAGAAAATTTATCCTTTAGGTTATGAGCCACATGTAACACCTGAAAAGACTGATCCAAATGTACGAAATCAATTAATTAATTTCATTTTAAAATCAGGACCCACTGAAGTCGTTGATACTGACTTGTTTGCTGTTATGGCAAAAAGACGTTCAACAAGAAAGTTTTTAGATAAACCTGTTGAGACTGCAAAAATTGATAAAATTATTGCAGCAGCTGATACTGCTCCTACAGCTGGTAACTATCAGGGGTTTGAAATTTTTTATGTAAAAAGCCCTGAAAAGAAAAAACAACTAGTTGAGGCATGTAACAAACAACCTTATGTCGATGCTCCAGTCGTGTTGGTTTTTTGCAAAAACCCCTCTAGAGTAAAATTTGATTTTCCTGAATATGTTTTAAAGAAATTTGCCATTCAAGATGCTACTTTGGCTGCAGGCTACTCCCAATTGGCAGCACAAGCTTTGGGTTTGAGTTCAATTTGGATTGGCATGTTTGATGAGCAAAAAGTGATGGATGTAATTGGGACTGATTTAGTTCCTTCCTCCGTATTATGTATCGGATATCCTCAACAAACCAAATTCCCAAAACCAAGACGAAATCTCAAGGACTTGGTTCATGTTACATGGTAAGCTCCTCCTAAAATTATTCATCTTTAAATAATCAAAACAATTTGTTAGATTCATGACTGATGCTTATGTGATGTTAAATTGTGAGTTGGGTGCAGAGACTGAAATAATCGAAAAACTCAAAGAGATTGAACAAGTCGCAGATGTTTTTGAAACTATTGGAACTCATGATATGCTAGTAAAATTACAGGCAGAGAATTTTGAGAAGATCAGGGAAATTGTTTCATGGAATATTCAAAAATTAGACAAAGTTCGTTCTACTGCAACCCTCATAAAAAAAGATAATTAAGATTAGGCCCATCTTGATTTAGATGGTCGACGAAAAAAATGAGATAGATAAACTCATTGATAATATGATTTCTAGTGGTGATGAATTAGTCAAAAACCTCAAAACAGTTTTACCAAACTCTGTTGCAGAATCAATGGTGATGTTTCATGAATCAAATGTTGAAAATTTGAAAAAAATTAAAGAGTTTTTGAATAAATAGATTTCATATAATACGTCTCATTACTACTATATCCTTTTTAATCATTAATTCGATTTTATATCGTGTCAAGATCTAGGACTATTAGTATCACTGTAAAGAAAAAGACTGGCGATACATTTGATGCAATCTTGCAGCTTCCTCCTAAAATGATGCCTGATGCAAAAATCAATGAAGATGGATGGTGGTCATTTACTGGACCTCATGGAAAATCCAAACTGAAATTCAACGAAAATAAATCCCTTGGAATTTTGGACCATAAATTCATCGATGAAGAATCTGTATGGGATGTTCCTATGAGAGTTATTTCAAATGATGAATATTCTGAAATAATGATTACTCTGAATAAACCTGATGAGATAACAGATAAACAATTCAATCAAAGAGTAGATGAGATTGGAGAAATGGTTCAAAATATGAAACAAATCATAGAGTCATCTTGAGCCTAGACTAGTACAAATTGTTCTTTAAGCTTAAAAGTAAATTTGGATATTATATAATTATAAAAATGCCATATGAAGAAATATACTTTCAAAGATTAGAAGAAGATGAGTTTAATGAGTATGAAAAAATAAAATCTAAAAAAACTTCTTAATCTTGTTTTCTCTCTGAATCCTCGTTTTCTGTATTACCTGGACCTACTATGTCCTCGGGTTTTACTTTACTGTCCCAATCTCCTCTTACTCCCTTTATTAGGGCAATTACTCCTGCACCAAGTAATCCGATTACCAATCCAAAGAAAACAGTTTGGTCCATTATCTTAAATGAACAATTAATCTCTTGTGGGGGTTTGTCTTCAAAATATTCATAACATGTTCCAAATTCGTCTGATTCAAAAGTTGCAGCCTGGTACTGTGATCCCATTACACCTAAGACAAGAAATCCTGCAAAAGTAAGACCTATCCCAATAAGGATAAATCGCATATCGCTCATAGTACTTTTTATGATTTACAGTATTTACATTTTAACCTAAAAATACTCTGGTGTTATTTTTCTAACAGTGCTTTGAGATTTTCTAATGATGCCTCATAAAATGAACCCATGAATACAAGAAAATCTGTGAATTGTTTTTCTGTCATTTTTTTACTATTGATATATGATTCCCATGTTAACTCCACAAGATTTTTTGATTTTGGTTTGATTGATATTGTTGCAACATATGCTCTAAGTGGCAATCCTTCTGTGGCAATATATGTAAAATATTCTCCAGTTTTCCATGCTACTACATGCTCTTCTATTTCATTACCGTCAGCAAAAGTGATTAATCGTATTGCACCCACTCCTTTTTTCTTTTTAGAAAGATATACTGTATCTTTTACATCTACTAGCCATGTGGGAAGCCCAACAATATTGCTAATTTTCCTCCAAACTTTATGATTTGATGCCTTGATCTTTATTGTTTTTTTTACCGTGCCTGTATGAAATGATTTTTTTTGAATTTTTGCCATATGTGGGACTCAAATCTTGTGATTTTTAAATTTTGTACAACCATTTTTAATCCCCTTTAGCAAATATCATCAAATGGTCTTTGGATGGGGAAAAAAGAAGCAAGAAGAGAAACCTGTAGAGGATATTACTCAAACAAAAGAGATTCCTTTATCTGATGTAAAAAAAATTGTGGCTGATTTAGCGAAATTAAGAGAATCTCAAACTATCTCTGAAATAAAACATCTTAGAAATGGCACTGCCCCATTAATTGACGATTTAATCAAAATTGGAGACAAACTAGAAAAAGACACACTAAATGTTGATGATATTGATAAGCATCTTGCAATCATTGTGGTTCGAGGTAAAAAGCAGGTTATTGACATAATAAAAAAGGGAGTGGTACCCCTTCCTGAAATATCTTCTATTGATGATGCAAAAAAACTAGATGTCTCTTTAAATCAAATTCTAAAAAAAGTGGGTGATGTACTGGGTCGTCAAACTAGAATCATCCATATTTTTGCCAAAAAATATGCAGCTCAATTAAAAGATAGTTTAGAAGTGATGAACCAGAATCACTCTGAGATTCATGACATTCTTCAAAACTTTGAAAATACAAAGTTGACTTCTGAAGAAATTTTAAACACTTTGAAACAAATTGATAAATTAAAATCAAAAAAAATAGAAAAAACTCAAAAAATTATTGATACTCACAATGAGTTGGAATCTACTAAAGAACATATTGTCTCATTACAAAAATCAATTGAAGAAATCAAATCTTCTGATAATTATAAAAAATACATTGAATCAAAAAAACTACTAGAGTCATTTGAAAACCAAAAATCAAGAATCAAAGATGAAATCAATTTCCAATTTACAAAAATATCTAGACCTCTTGGAAGATATGAATACGCTTCATCTTTAGATAAAGACCAAAAAAATATACTAACACAATTAGTAAATGATCCTTTTGATGTACTAATTCCTGAAAACAGAGATTCAATAATTTTGATTTTAGAAAATGTCAGAAAGGGAATTGCTTCAGGTTCAATATCTGTTAAAGATACTGAAAAGACCTTTTCTCAAATTACTGAAACTGAAGAAACATTAGATGGGTTTATTTCAAAGGTATCTGAGTACTATCAAAAATATAAAAAAATGCAAGATGATCTGAACTCACTTCGTTCTGAAAAATTAACTGCATTAGAAACTGAGCTTGCAAAAACTTCTGAGTTAAAGGATGATTTGGAACTAAAATCTGAAACATTTCAAGGTGAAATTGACGAGATTGATTCTACCCTGCCCCAACTCGTCTCTGAAATAGAGAAAAAACTGCGTTCATTCTCTAACACAAAATATACGGTTTTGATGTCTTAAAATTAAATTAGTTCAAAACTCTAGCATTCTTGTGTTATTCAAAAGGAAAAAATTTGAGCGAAAAGTGATACTTGAAAAAGATGTTCTTGATAGCATTTTATCTTATTGTCAGATGAAACATCCTAATGAAGGAATTTTGATTCTTAAAGGAAAATCAAAAAATGGCGAAATAAAGATTGATGGACTTGTAATTCCCCCTTTCAATTACACTGGGCCTACATTTGCAGGGTTTCCTCATTCATTCTTACCATTTGATATGAGTTATGTTGGAATTGTTCATTCTCATCCTAGCGGTTCTGCTGAACCCTCGGTAACTGATCTTCATAATTTCTTTGGGCTTGTTTCAATCATCGTGAAATCCCCCTATTCTGATGATTCTGTTTTTGCATGGGATAGCAGTGGTAATGCCATTCCAATTTCAATAAAATAATTATTCTTAAAACTCTAGTTAAATTTTAAAAAAATTAACAAAACTTTATAACCTTTTTGAAGGTACTTTTAATGAATTGTTTAATTACAAAACTTATTTGATATTCTTATTTGCATCCCTTGCAATCAGCATTGGTTTGCAGATGGTCTTGCCCTTCCCATATGGTTTAGGTGCTGCCCTTGCAATATTTATCGCATTTCCGCTAATTTTGAGACGACGCTACATGAACCGTATGAGAGGTTATGGTGGCAGTGATTCTGGAACTGGTGGTGGATTCTTTGGAATGGGTTCACAAGGTGGTTCTGGCGGTGTTCGTTATGTATGTCTTGTATGTAACAACAAACACAAAGGTGGGTCTTGTCCAAGATGTGGTTCTAAGATGCAACGTGCTGACTTTTAGAAAAAATGTCTCTTGATGAAATTCGTCAAAAAGTAATTTTTCATAATTCTGTGGATGTCTGGATCATTGCGTGTGGAGAAAAAAACAAAGATTGGACAAATCCTGAAGAGTATAAGAAATTCATAGCATATTTGCTAAAGAATAATCTTAATCTCAAAGCTTTCAATCTTTGTACTCATGAAGCTGGAGCCACTGAGGAAGAAAAAACAAAATTTACTGAAATTTTAGCTCAAACAAAAGAGACTGATCCAAATTCTAAAACTTATACAATCAAACTTAATGAATCTGCAGTAGATACAATTAGAAATTATTTTTAATCATCTTTTTAGTTTTGGATTGACAATAGCATCTAATGCGTTTCCTATAAACACAAATGCCAGACCTGCAATTGCAATCATTACTCCTGGCGGCATTATCCACCACCACAATCCTCTTGCTGCAGCGCCAAATGTATTTGCATCGTGAAGAATATGCCCCCATGTTGGAAATGATGGATCGCCTAACCCCAAGAAACTCAAACCGGCCTCTGTAGTAATTGCTGCAGGTACTGATATTGCAATACTTGCAAATGCATAGGGCAGTAATTGAGGCAAGATATGTTTGAGTACAATTTTGGAATTTTTTTGTCCCATCATATTTGCAGCATCTACATATCCTCTAGTTTTGATTTGTAATGACATGCTTCTGGCAACTTTTGCAATGCCTACCCATCCAAAAATCATCAAAAATCCTACTAGAACAAATATGCTGTTGCTAATTGTAACTGATAAAATAATGAGAAATGGTAGTGCTGGCAATGCGTATATGACATCATTAAAGCGCATCATCACTTCATCTGTTTTTTTGCCCTTGAATCCTGCATAAACTCCATACAATAATCCCATAATTACTGACGCAATAGATACAACTAATCCTATGAATAATGCCAGTGGGGTTCCCCATAGCAATCCTATGGCAAGATCACGTCTTAATTCATCTGTTCCCATCATTCCAAATGCTTTGCCACCAATAATCAATTTGGATTCATGAGTCTTAATCTCTGAATTAATAGAATATGTATCGATTGAAAAAATATATTTTCCTTTGAGTGGTTCGTTTGTTTTAGTTTTTGAAAATACAATGTCTTCAGCTGATAATCTTTCTAAACTAAAATCAAATATTTCTGATTGCAAAAACAAATTTTTCTTTATTGCTTCATCTGTTGAAAAGATCCTTTCTGTATGAATTGTTTTTGAATTAGAATGTGGCAATGATGTTGATATCAGTTCTAATTTTATTCCGTCAGGTCTAATAACTGACATTTGTAATAACACTGATTCAGAATATTCTGATGAAAAAACATAGATAAAGTCATTTGGAAAAAACTCATAGTCAAAATCAATTCCAAATTTATGTGATGATAAATTAATTTCACCTTCAGAATTAGTTTGGATGGTTGGGTTTTCAAGAATTTTATGTTCAGGAATTTTTTCAGTCATGAAAATATTTACCCAAATAGGAATTGCGACTTTGGGATACAGGATCCAGTTTCCAGGATTGTTCCATTCTTGAAATGTCTCAACTGGAATGGCAATTATGGCAATAATTGATATTGCAATAAGAATACTGAGAATGGCAATTCCTGCAATTCCTATTTTGCTTTTTAGAAATTCTTGCTTTATTTCTTGGGGGGTTATGCTACTCATTGACCAGTTCTCACCCTCGGATCAAAGTACCCATACAGTAAATCTGCAATAAATATACTGACTAGAAAAAATACTGTTAGGATGTATGTGGCTCCGATTATTACAGGCAAGTCCATAACTGTTATTGCCTCAAAATATAATCTGCCCATTCCGGGCCAATCAAATACTGCTTCTGTAATTATTGCCCCTCCTAGAGAACCTGATAGACTAAGAGCTAAAATTGTAACAATGGGGGGTGCTGCATTTTTTAGTGCGTGTATGTATATTATCTTTTTTTGTTTTATTCCAATTGTCCTTTTTGCCATGATAAAATCTTCTTGCATAATTCCTACCATGAAATTTCTTACCAAATATGCCCATGATCCAAATCCAATCATTACAATTGTAATTAGTGGCAATGCCATGTGGTATAACAACGAACCAATGTATTCTGGATCTGTTGTAGGAATGTCTGGTGTTGCTCTTGCTGGAAATATTTGATATGTGAATGCAAATAGAAATATCATTAGCATTCCTATCCACCATACCGGAAAACTAGAACTAATAATTGCAAAACTAGATGTAATTCTGTCTATAATTGAACCCACTTTACTTGCAGATAATGATCCTAAGAAAATCCCAATTATTGAAATTATTATGGTGGCTGTCGTAAATAGAAGAATCGTTCTTGGAAGTTTCTCAAATATGATATCTTTTACATCTGATGACCCTACATCACTAGTAAGAAATGTGGCATGACCAAAATCTAAAAGCAAAATTTTGTACATTGTAAATCCTATTCTTTGTGGTGAATACCATGGTTCATCTAATCCTAAAACTTTGGTTCTTTGATCAATTTGATTTTGTATAAACTCCTCAAACTCATCAACAGATGAAAAACTTTCAACAATTGCTGGATTTTCAGTTATCTCTGATCTTACCTGAAACACTATTCCTTGTTTGAGAATGGTGTCCATATTTGAGCCAACTAATGCAATTGTAATTAGCAATGTAATCATTAGAACCCCAAACATTGTTGCCAAACGTGTGGCAACATATCTTTTCATACTCAATAATCACGGATATGAAAATTAGTTTATAATCATTTGAAAATTAACTTGTACAATTTGACGAGAGTGAAACGAACTCTAGGCATATATTCTGGGCAGAAAAGCAGGCCTCTCGTCATTGTACTATGGTGTTAACATTATTTAAGATTTTATGAAAATATTACTCTAAAAAATTATAATCTGTTATGTGATTGGTAATCTATGGTAAAGAATGGTAAAAATTTCTTTGATCCTGATGAATTGGTATTGACCAAATCTGAAATTTTAGAATTTTGTGACAGGGTAATAAAAAAATGGAATAAAAATCCATCAAAAAACGCAAATAACATTATTGCAATGACTGCAGTTAAAACCAGTGTTTTATGGACTGATGATGAATCTCTAAAAGCAATTTGGAATGAAATTATTGCATGGACATTTGAACTTCTTTATCAAAATGCAATGGCTCAAGACAAAGAATGGGCAAACATACTAAAAAAATTAAAGAATAAAAAATGATAATGTCTTTCATATTATGATGAGTGCTAACACAATTCGAAAAGCCAAAAAATTAGTTGAGAGTGGTGGCGTATCGAAAATTGATGATGATTTATTTCAAATAAAATCTTCCTCTGATCCTGATAAATCTTATTTTGTAACTTCTGATACCTGTGAGTGCCCTGGATTCAAAAATTTTTACAAATTTCATCATGGAAAGGGACTAAAAGCAAATTGCTCTCATTTAGAGGCAATAAGAATATTCAAAAAAGAAAACCCTTAAAATTATTTTATTTTAGCCGGATCGACTTTTCCTATGTATGCTTTATTTTTTGATATTATGATTGGCCTTAAAATTAGTCCTGGATACTTGACCATCAATTTGATTATTTGAGCATCTGTTTTTTTATTATTTTCCAAATTTAATTCTTTGAACATTTTATCTCGTTTTCTTAAGAGTTCTGATGGCTTTTTCCCCGTCATTTTTACTATCTTTTTTAATTCTGCCTCAGAGAATGGATCTTTAAAAAAATCCCTCTTTTCAATATCTACACGCATTCTTTCTATTTCTGATATGGTTTTTTTGCATGTAATGCATGTGGGTTTGTGAAATACTTTCAATTCATAGATTGTATTTGCATATGATTAAAAATTGTTTAGAAAAAATATTTGTGCTGCTATGCACAGCAAATTGATTTTTTAAATTCTTCAGAATTTCTTTCAAAGTCACATTCTTTGCATACTTGCCAACTTCTTTTCTTTAAAAGAGAAATTGATGATTCATAACTAACTGAATACATTTTTCCACCACAAGTTGGGCATGGTATTGGAATATCTATTTTCATAAATAATCTCAGTGAATTTTGAATATAAGGCGCACGTAGAATTTATCAATCGTTCTTTTCTTCATAATTCTCTTCTGATGATTCTTCAGAATTTTCTAATTCTCTTAGTTTTTCATCAATAAATTCGTCTAATTTCTCTTTTGGAATTGATAACATTTCAAGATATGCCTTCTGTGCTTCTTCATATGTTCCACCATCTGCTAAAATTTGGGCTTTTACTATTTGTGCTTCTTCAAAAATATTCTTTGTAAAGTTTAATTGGCTACTAACGATGTCTTGAATTTCAGGATTCAAGTTATTTACATAGTCTTCATAGTTTAACCCTTCAAACACTCCATAACCTGGATTATATTCTTCAATTGCTTGAACTTTTAGTTCATCTGCTATGATTCTTTGTTCTTCTAAGTACAAGTCTTCTTCAATTGACTCTCTTTCATCTTTTTGTTCTAAAAGTAATTCTTGTAATAATCCATGATAATATTTGAAGAGGGTTTGCCCAATTGGATCTTTTTCAAAATCACTTTCATTTGAACCAAGATATCTTCTTGCCTCCTCTGTGTTTAATTTTTCTTGTAATGCTGAAACAGGTGAAATGTCCCCCTTTACTTGGAATTGTGTTGTTTTGAGTCCTGTCATTCCATTCCATGTTGCAATTACATTAATTGTATAGGTTCCTGGAATTTTGTCAAAATCCTTGAATTCCCCTCTAAACACTCCCTCTGGGTCAGTGAATGCTTTTGTGGTATCTGAACCTGTTCTGATTAGTACCTCTGCTCCTTGAATGGGATTATATGCATGGTCTACTACCTTACCTGTGATAACTACTGTTTCTCCTGAAACTATTGCACTTTTCTCCATGTTGAGGTCTATGACTAACTCCCATAATTCCGCCTCAGATGTCTGGATAAATGAAAATAGCATCAAAAATGAAAATATCCCTACTATTCCTGCTTTTTTGTACACTTGATTCTGTGTTATTTTTTGTTGTTAAGACAAAGTATGAATAAAAATTCGCTAATTTTAAATTTTATTTGATTAATCTTGACCATTTTTGTGCTTAATATCGAACTTTGTAATTTCAGACTATTCTTAAACCCCTAAATTCATCTAATCTTGAATTATGGACTTAGAAAAATTTCGTAATGATGTGTATGATATGACAAAGAAGCTGTCTGTAAATCTACAAGAAAAGGACACTTCGAAATTAAATTATGTGCGACAACAATTAATTGATATGTATCAAAAAAATCTAGTAAAAATCAACCATTCTATTTTGGAGCTAATATGTGCAAGTAATTTAATTTCACGCGGTTATGCTGTAGATGTTGAAAAAGATATTTCAGAAATTTTAGTTTGTGATATTTTTGCAAAAAAAGGAGGGGGCAACACCATTATTGAAATTGAAACGGGATTCACTCCGCCAGAGCATGCCATGGATACCATAGATTATTTTACTGCAAGAATAATGAGTAAGATTGCCAGATATAGCCAACACTGCTCCAAATTTTCATTAGCTAGTCCTGCAACTGGAATTTTACCCATCCCAAAAATTTTCTTGTTGCCTCCTAATGCACGAAAAAAAGATGATGTAAAAAAAGTAAAAGACTTGTGTGATCGATATTACAAAAATCCTCCTATAGAATATGATGATATTTTGAATGCCCATTTACATTCCATATATCTTATCAATATTGATGGTGGATTTGTTAGGGAGTTAGATCCACAAGGTTATGTTGATTTAACAAATGATCTGCTTGATAGAAGTGGAATAGTGTATTAGGTGTAAAAATAAGAAAAAATTCAAATTCATCTGGTTAATACATGTAGTAAGATGATATGTGCTGCTTGTGAAACACGAAAGCATTTTGAATGCATTGATTGTATGAATAATCACAAGACTCATCTCTGCTCATGTGATTGTCATGATGAAAATACTGAACCCCATCCAGTGGGAAAGTCACATTAGAGATTAATTTTTAAATTTTCTTTCAATTTCTTGTGCCATCACTTCTAGTCTACTTGTATCTCCAAATTTTCTATAGGTTAATTTTTCAAGAGTTTTGATTATGCTGATTGCTGCTCGATATTGCGGTATTTCGGGCTCATTTAACTCTCCATACATCCCAATCCCGTGAATTCCATTCTTTTTTGCAAACCCCAAAATTAATCCATTAAAACCTGTGATGATTGATTTTTGTGGAGTAATGTCTACACCTAACCCCTCCATCTGTTTTGTTAGCTCTTGTGATGTTGTAGTGATGTATGTTCTAGGATTATTATTGAACATTCTATTTGTGTGAAAGCCACCAAGTGTGTAGATGAATTTAGCAGAATATTTTTTTGCCACATCAATTACATCTTGACAAAGTGCATTTAACTCACTAGTATTTTGTGGTTGGCCTTTACCTCCTCCAAAAACAATCAAATCATCTGTGTATTTGTAATCCCAACTTTCATCGGGAAGATCAATATATCCTCCTCTATCTACAATATATGTTGGAAAAGGAGTTTTTGATATTCTAAATGTTTTTGTTCTTAATGATTCGTTGATAAAATTTATTACAATACTGCCAACGTTTCCCATGTCTTGCATTGCAGCAATCAGTATTGGTTTTTCAACATTTGGCTCTTCGTCCTGTTTGAATTCCATGTTTGATTAAAAATTCCATGAACTTTAAACATATACTAGTTCAAAAAATATTTTAAAATTCTATAATTCTTAATTTTAATACAGTAATTTTTGTATTTGATCATGAAATTTGTAAGATAACTGTTTTTAATTTTGAGCCTACTAAAGAATAGATTTTTCCAATACGTAAAAACACTATCATATTTTAACTCTTTGCGATTTTTGACTTTCTTTTTAATGATCGAACAAAACATGAAGATTCATAAGGCAAAAAAACATTCTATCGACAAATTATGGAAACATCCATGGAAAACATTGGAACACTTGAGTATGTCCTTGACAAATACTCCAAAATCTGGTGCTGGAAGATAACTGGTGAGCGTGCTGTAAGCATGATTTCAAGATTGGTGCCTGAGGCATGGTATGGTGAAAATGTCAATGAAGTTATAATTCCTGATAGTACTGAAAACGTCAAACAGATCAAACTGATCCTTGATAGATACCCCCTTGAGATTCTATCGAAAACCACTTGGCAGAGAAAAATTGTAAAAACTTATGCTCCCAAACCGACTTTACCGCCAATTAAGCATAAGTTAAAGAGAGCAAAAGCTGGTGACCAATTTAGAGGAAAATTACTCAATTTTCAAAAAGAGGGATTAGACTTTTTAATAAAATCTTCTGGTAATGCACTTTTAGCTGATGAAATGGGCCTTGGTAAAACGGTGCAGACTCTGTCTTATGTTGCTACAGAAAAACAAACATTTCCTGTTTTAGTTGTTGCACCATTAGTTACATTAAACAATTGGGAAAGAGAGATTGAAAAATTCCTCAAGAAAAAAAGTAGAAATGGACGAATATTAGAATCTGATTCTCCTAGTGTTACTTTGATTCGTACTGGAAAACGAAAAGAACTTCCTAAAACTGATATTTATGTAATTAATTATGAATTGCTTTTCAAGCGATATGATGATTTAGCAAAAATTGGAATCAAAACTGTTGTTTGTGATGAAGTACATAACTTGAGATCTAAAACAACCCAGAAATACAAATCAATAAAAAAACTAGCAGCTTTGTCGTCCGTATCATACAGAATTGGTCTTTCCGGAACTCCTATTTACAATCGTGGTTCTGAAATATGGCCCATTATTGACATTTTAAAACCTGGACTTCTTGGAAGTTTTAAAGAATTTTGTGAATACTTTTGTTATGTTAATGAAAAAGGCAAAGCAATAGTTTTAGAAAATAAGCGTGCATCGCTAAGAAATGAACTACAAAAACATGTTATGCTTAGAAGAAAAAAATCTGACGTACTAAAGGAACTAAAAGATAAGGTTCGCTATAAGGAAGTTATTGCTGCAGATACTGATTATTATCTTGAGGAATTAGATAAGATTTGGAAAAAGCTAGAAGACGAACAAAAGGATGCAGAATCTGAATTCTCAAAATCTGCTTCATATCATCGTGCAATACAAAGTGAAAGACAGATTGCAGGATTAGCCAAACTCCCACATGTTATTAATTTTGTAAAAAATATTATGGAGATTGAAGAAAGTGTTGTTGTATTCTGTCATCATAAAGTAATTCATAAATTACTACATGAGAGCCTCCAGGAGTTTTCACCAGTGTCTATCATTGGTGGACAGTCAGATTCTGTACGACAAGATCAGATAGATAAATTCCAAAAAGGCGAATCAAAACTAATGATTGCAGGAATTCGTGCGGGAAATGTTGGTATAAATTTGACTAGGGCAAAATACGTTATTTTTGCAGAGCTTGACTGGAGTCCTGCAATACATAGACAAGCTGAGGATAGACTGCATAGAATTGGTCAAAAAAATACAGTGTTTGCATATTATCTGATTGGAAATGGTACTTTGGATGATCATGTTGCAAATGTTCTAGTTGACAAAAGTTATGAAATTGATGAAATTATGGATGAAAGTGTTGAAAACTTTGAAAATAAAGACAAGGCCGAGCTCATTTTGGCACAGATACAAGATAAAATACGTTCAAAATAACTAAATGTCTAATTTCTTTTTTAGGGTCGATAATTTTTCCACAATTCTGGTTTTCTTGTATGGTTCTATTTGTGAATCCTGAATCTCCTTTGTGACTTCGTCAATTAAACTTAGAATCTCAAATTCAGGCTCTATTTGTCCAAACTTTATTTTATCAAAACCATCTTTTTCTGTTTTATCAATTTGTTCAATTCCTTCAGGTAATATTTCATACACCTTGACAATTTTATCATCTTGTCTTTGTGGAGACATTAACACCAATTGATTTTGCCTTAACTTTTCAATTTCTTCTAAAATTTTATCTTCAGGTAATCTTAGAATGTCAATAATTTGGTCCATGTTGCATGATTTAATTTGGAGAAGACGTAATATTCTAGCCCAAACTGGTATGTTTTCAGTCCATAGAATCTCTTTTGCAACCGGTGTTATTGAAAATGACCCATCACTATTTAATGAAAGAAATTTTCTATCCTTCAAAGTTCCTAACGAATCCAAAATTTTTCCTACCCCTAGTCGTTTTAATTCTGAATTTTCAAGGTTTGTTTCATTAAAAGTACCATTTTCTTTAACTGCTAAATGCAAAATTTCTAAATCAATTGTTCCTAACTTTCTCATATTTTTTTACTTCTTTCAACTCTTATCATCTTTTCTACTTTGAAATTTCGTTTTCAATGTATTCTAGTGCTTGTTTAACTTTTTTTAAATTTGAAAAGTTTGCTTCAACCCAATTTTGATAGTTTTTGATTGAACCTAATTTAAAATTTGAATCGATAATTTGATTTGCTAAAAACCATGTTTCTCTGTATGAAAAAATGATTTTTCCAACTAACAATTCTTGATTATTGAGAAATACTTGCATTATCTCATTTGATTTTTTATAATATTCGTGTTCTTTTGGAATTGTATTATTGAACTCTTTTTTTAATTCATGAAACCTCTCAAATATTTGGTTGCTTTTCTTTCTCATGTTTCTAATTTTTTCATCATAATTTTCTAAAAAATTCTTTGCCCATACCTCAGACTCTGGTTTATCTTCAAAATTTACTTTTTTTGTATTTTCGATTTCTTTTACTACTTCTGAGATTACTTGTAAATGCCATTCAAAGAATTCTTGTAATGCATTAGCATTGTTTATTTTCTTAGAAATCCATGAAAAAAATATTTCTGCATTCTTCTCTTTTGAAAAAATTTGTGTAATTACTGGATGAACCAATATATTTTAGAATTTAATTTTAAATAAAAACCTGATTTTTTCTTGAAGATTATATGTGGATATTTCTAATTTCTTTTATGGTTAGATATGAACTGCCACGCTTACCTTATGATTATGATGAATTAGAACCATACATTGACGCTCAAACGATGAAGATTCATCATCAGAAACATCATCAATCATATGTTGATGGCTTGAATATCTCTCTAGAAGAAATTGGTAGTGCATCTCATCCCCAATACATAACATCTGTTCTATCTGATCTAAACCTGATTCCTGAATCTGGAAGAAATAAAATTAACTTTTTTGGAGGTGGCTTTGAAAATCATAGATTGTTTTGGGAAACAATGACTCCAAATGGTGATGGTTCGCCCGGAGGAAAGATGGAAGACGCAATAGATGTTTACTATGACAGCTTTGATAATTTCAAAAAAATTTTTTCAAATACTGCTATTGAAATTCAGGGCAGTGGTTGGTGTTGGCTAGTTTTTAATTCTACATATAATAAAATAGAAATAATTTCCACTGAAAACCAAACGAGTCCTTGGACTTTGCAAAAAATACCTTTACTGGGATTAGATTTATGGGAGCATGCTTACTATCTGAAATATCAAAACAAAAGATCTGACTATGTTAAAGAATGGTGGAATGTTGTAAATTGGGATTATGTGGAAAATAGATTCTCAGAACTTTCAGAATAAGTGCTGATTTGGATAAATTCTTTTAAAGAAAATTGGGTTTTTCTCCTTAATGAACAAGAGTCTAAGATACATTGCATTACTTGCAATACTCCCTTTGTTTACAGTTGGAATTACCACCGGTTCTTTCACAGATGCTGAAGCCCTAAAAAGCAAAGGTGTTAGTTCTTCAAAATATGGTTCTAGCACAAATGTTTGTGGATTGCAACTATGTTCTGAAATTTCTGGTGGAAAAGCCGCATGGATGGCAGAACAAGGAAAATCCAAGCCTGTAGCTCCAGTTTCTGAACCTTCTGAAAAAATGAAGGAAAAAACCATGATGGAAAAAGAAACTATGATGGAAAAGATAACAGAGGCTGATTTGGGATCTGTACTTAGATTGTCAAGAGCAAATGTTCCTGCAACTATTCCTATGCATCAAGGATTCTATGATGGTGGAGATGTTTATTACATCATCACAGATTCAAGTGATCCAACTCATGCAGACTTGATAACAAAAAATCAAGGTTGGAAAGTAGAGCTTGCTCCATTGTTAAAGAATGCTCCTGATAAGGCACTTTCAAAAACCTACATGTTTACAAATGGAATAGAAGGTAATGGTGTACATGGTTTCCAAGGAGAAGTTTTTACTAGTACTCCTGCACAACCAGATGTGTATAGTGCATTAACTTCACATGTACATGTAACATGGAATGAAGGTGTTACACCAAGAGTTTTGAATTCTGATGCAATGGTGATGGAAGCTGCAGACAATGGTGAAGTCACATTAACTACTGTTGATGTGGTTTTGAACATGCCACAAATTGTTTGGCCTGATGGTCAAATGATGGTCAAAGAAGACAAAACTTTGACTGATGAAACACCCTATGGTGGTGGACAAGTTCTTGATATCGATACAGAAGAGATGACTGTAACTTTCATAGCTCATCGTGGATGGGGTCCTGATGGTAGAACAATCTATTACATTGTAACAGATGCTACTCCAAGTGGCCCTGCTGGAATGATGGGTGTTGTAAGTTCACCAACATCTGCAAGTTTGATTGCAAATTCAGCTGCAGTTGATCTATTTCAATTCAAAAATGGATTGACTGGTTCTGGCCCATTGGGATTTCAAGCAGGAATTGCTGCTGGAGCTCCTGGTGATGCAAACTATTCCCCCATGTGGAGAATTTTCATGACTGACTGGACAAATCCAGAAAATGCTCAATTGCTAGAAACCATTGATGATTTGAATGCATACAAAGAGGCTGGCTTGATCGATATTGGTATTGCACGTCCAATGGATAGTGACCATATAGTTAACTGTCCATTTATTGACCCATTCCAATAAGATCCACTCTTTTCTTTTTCAATTCCTCATATTTGTTTAATTTAATTAAAAAACGCTAACAAATTTTCAGAGAATCAACTATACTGTTTATCACTAATAACATGAATAATGATGTTATGAGTAAATCTGGAATGTATATGTTAAACACCCCTGAATATAGGGAAGAAAAAATTCAGCAAGCATTAGACATGTTGTATGTAGACAGAAAAAATGAATTTCGAGAACTATCTCAAGTTTTGTTAACAGAAAAAGCACTAAAAAAAATGCCAAACTGGAAAGAATTTGTTTTAAATTTCAGTTTGGATGTGGAGGAGGCATTTAAGACTTGGTCGGGGCAAAACCCGTTATTGTCAAGTTCTCCACAAAAGGCATTAACTATTTTGAGACAACTAGGTCATGACAAAACATCTATGAATCAACTTGCACATCTTCTTAACATGTCATACAACATTTCACTTGAATTCAAAGAGATTTACAAACGCCTAAAGTAATCTCTTTAATTCTTTTTTACCAAAACCTAAATTTGATTAGAATTTTGGTAATTGTGTAATGGACTTTATGCTTGAAGAAGAACTAATTGATCTGATGACATTTTGTCTACAAAATCCAAATTCTTCTGAAATCCCTGAAAAACATAAGAGAATTACTGAGATAGGCCACGAACTATATGCTGATGGTGGAATTGATGCACTAGAAAACTTCTTTTTTGTATTAAAAAATAGAATTACTGAAGAAATAGAAAAAGATCCATCCCCAATGCGTTCGCTATGGAATGGCCTTACTGATGAATGGCAGTACTAAATTTCTATATAAGAAATCTATCCTCTACCGATTCTAAAAATGGCAGTACTGCATGTTGGGCATGTGCCTTTGATTGCAGGTTTACCATTTTTCATTGTGTATGGTTTAGCGCCACCGATTTCTCGTTTGTCTCGGCATTTTACGCAATATCCTATTGTCATACCCTCACTAGGCTCAAGGTTCTATTAGCAAGAACTTGTTGAATTTTTTTCACTAAGAGGCAAATCTCCGATCTTAATTATTACATTCTGGATTCATTTTTTTCGTAATGGATGTAATTTGGGTAAATTTAGCAACAAGTTCTGCATATTTTTTAAATATTAGATATTTTTCATTTTCATTTTTTGTATTATAACTTTATTTTGAGTTCACAAAAATTATTTTTTAATTTTAAATAATTAAAATTAGTTTTAAATTCTTTATCTGATCTCTTTTAAAATATTTTAAACAATTAGTTTGATATCGAATTCAAAATTAGATTTTCTCAAAATTTCTAATTACTGTACTTTTTTTAGTCATTATTTTTCCTGGATTTAATATCATTTTTGGATCAAATAATTTCTTAATTTCTTTAAATGTTTCATAGTTTGTTTTCCCATATTGTTTTTTGATAAATTCTGAACGTGCTAAACCATCTCCATGTTCTGCAGTAATTGTTCCGCCAATCTTGATTATTTCATCAAAATACTCCATTGCAATTTTTTTAATTGTTGACATTTTTCTTCTCTTTGAAATTAGTCTAACATGTAGATTGCCGTTTCCTATATGTCCGTATATGACTGATTTTGTCTGAAATTTTTTGTTAATTTTCTTTAAAATCAAAAATAATTTTGGCAATTTTTCTATTGGTACTGCTGCATCCTCAATTATGTGGGGAATTCTATTTTCTTTCTTTATGCTTTTGAGGCTATAAAATAATGATGAATCTCTATATTTCCACCATTGATGAATATCTTGTTTTTTTGTTAGTTTTTTTACAATATTTCCTGAAATAATTGACTTTATTTTTCTCTCGTTTAGAGTAATCTTTTCATCATATTCTACAAAAAGTAAACATTCTGTATTTTTTTGAAAAATATAATTTATTTGTTTTAATGTGGTATGATCTACAAACTCAATTGCAGAAGGATTTGTATTGTTTATTTTGATACAATCATTTATTGCATTTTTAACTGAACTATATTCTATTACGAAAAGAATTCTTTTTT